>NZ_AVAF01000114.1 GCF_000445185.1 Thermoanaerobacter sp. A7A | reverse complement strand
TATTTTTTTATCTGTTGCATTTAATTATACAACTAACCAATGCTATTTTTAGTGATAAAAGGCATAAATATTTTTGTAAACAAAAGATATTTCAATCATTATGGAGCCTGAATGGAAAAGCATGGATAAATACCCACTCATACTTCTAACTCTCTCTCTCTCTCTTATTATAACTAATAACTAACAATCATTACCATATTATGTGATAAAATTTAAAGGTTGGCATTCAGAAAAAATACCCACCCCAACTATTGACAAAGAGCCAATTTTCTAAACTCACTAGGAGAAATTCCAACAACTTTTTTAAATACTTTACTGAAATAATTAGCATCTTGATAGCCAACCTTTCTTGCAATTTCAGAAATTGTTAACGAAGGATTAGCTAGATATTTTTTCGCTGCCTCAATTCTTATTCGTGTAAGATATTCAACATAGGTGCATCCAACCTCTTTCTTAAAAAGTCTACTAAAATATTCAGGATTAAGATATATTGTTTGAGAAAGTTCTTTTAACCTTATTTCTTTTTCAAAATTCTCATTTATATACTTTACTACTCGTTCGACTATATTATTCTCATTCCTTTTGGCACCAGCAAAAAGATCGCTAATTTCTTCTAAAAATGATGTAGCCCACAAGGTAATACCTCTATAATTTTGAGTCCTCATAAGTTTTTGCAAATGACTAAAGCAAAATTGAAATACTCTGCCTTCTTCACCAGTTAGCATTCCTACTTCACTTATTGTTTTGACTATTCTCATCATTATCTCTATAAGATTTATTTGGCATTCCAATAAATTGTTTTTAGTTGTTGTTAGAATTTCCCCTACAACCTCCTTTAGAAGTTGGAGCGCTTTTTGACTATCCCCTAATTGTAAAAATTCTATCATTTCTTCTTGCTTCCTTTTGGTATTTAAAGAAACAAAGTGAGGCTTTAGAAATACTTCTATATCTTCCTTCTTTATTATATTTCCTTCTCCTAGAAAAAATTTTCCTAATTTCACCATTTCATCTGTTTCTTCAAATAACTTTTTTAAATTATTAAATTCTCCTATATCACTTATTCCAATTGTAGTAATAATTCCTGTCTTTGTTTCCACTTCTTCTTTCAATTTAATTGCTAGCTCATATCTATCGTATTTACTACCATTAAATCCAATAACTATTTTTTCTCCTAAAGCAAGTACAAAAATGTCTGAATGTTTTCTTGTAATTTTTTCAATTGTATGGTACACAGCATATTTATTGTGTATTATTTTTTTGCTTTGAGTTTCAATTTCTGGAACAATTATTAATACGGAGTTGGGGAGTGATTGTATTCCTAAATATTTCATTTCTATATCAGATACTTCTTCTTCAAAAAAGCACCCCAGAATTTTTGCCGCTAATATTCCTGTTTTTATAATTTTACTCATATCTTGTATAATCTTCCTTGTTTCTTCTTCTCTTTTTTCATTTAACCTTTCATTCTCAAAGATTTCTATTACTTTTCGGGCAACCGTCTCAACCTCTTCTGGAGTTACAGGTTTTAAAAGATATTCAATAACACCCAATTTTAAAGCTTCTTTGAGATATTCAAATTCATCATAAGCAGTTATTATTATTAACTTCACGTTGGGAAGAAAAGTTATTATCTCCTTTGCAGCAGTTATTCCGTCAATTCCTGGCATTTTAACATCCATAAAGATTATATCAGGTTGAAATTCTTTAGCTTTATTAATTGCATCATTTCCATTTTTGGCATCGCATATTACTTCAATTGGCAAACCTGTTTTATCAACAATCATAGAAAGTACTTCTCTTTCTAAAGGCTCATCATCACAAATCATTGCTTTGTATTTCATTATATTTTCCCACCTCTTTCTTAATTATCGGTATTTTTAAAACAACTAAAGTGCCATTTCCTTTTTCGCTCCTTATTTCTAACCCATATTCTTTTCCAAAGTACATTTTTATTCGTCTATCAACATTTTGTAGGCCTAGTGCCGTTGTATGTCCTTTACCTTTTTCGATATCATTCTTAATTACTTCAAGCATTTTCTTATCTATTCCCACTCCATTGTCCTTTACTTCAATGAATATTGTTTCATCCTTTTGATAAGCTTTTATATTAATTACTCCCCCTTCTTCTTTTTCTTCCAGACCGTGAATTATAGCATTTTCTACTATGGGTTGTAGACTCATGACCGGAAGAAGTACGTTTTCGATTTCAGTTGGAACATCAATTTGCGATTTTATATGGTCTTTATATCTTATTTCTTGGATATGAAGGTAGTGTTTTAAGTACGATATCTCTTCTTTTAAGGCAACAAGTTGATCTAGATTTCGAAGTGAATACCTAAGAAGACTAGCAAGAGAATAGATAATTTCCGCTGTTCGTGGCGCATTTTCTAAATAGGCTAATCGAGCAGCCGTATTGAGGGTATTGAATAAAAAATGAGGATTTACTTGAGACTGAAGAGTTTTTAGCTCTAAACTTTTAATAATATTTTCATATTCGGACCTCCGTTTAGTTTCCTCAAGAAGTTTTTCTTGCATAAGTTTATTAAGGCCAAGTTCTATTAAGTAACTAGCAATAATCTGGAGCATATTCCCAGCTGCTATAATGTAATCTTGGGGCACTACTTTTATCTTTAAAAATTTTTCAAGATATACTTCAGGAGCTATGCCGAAATTCTTTGCCCGATCTATTGCTCTTTTAACCATTTCTTCTGTAGGAGGAGATAAAAATACTTGTCCACATAATACATATCCCCAACATTTCCCATCTACCAGTAATGGAGCTGCCAAGTCAATTATCTCACAATGGCAAAGTGAAATAGCTACCCCCCCTTTTTGTAAAGAAAGCCTACCTAATTCTGCATCAGATCTAAAACACCCTTTTTTTCCATGCAAAGTATCTCTTACGAGTAAACAATGTTCTGTAAAATTACTAGGTTTTGTAATACTTTCTCCATCTGGTGTTGCGATAATGGCACCAAGTCCTGTAACATCCGAGAAATTTTGTAATATTTCTTCTGCTTTTTTTACGTCAATTACATCTCTTAACTTAACTTCTCCCATTTTTCTCACCTTCTCGCCTCAAAATAGGTATTATCTAAATTGCAAACACCACAAAATTCATCAGTGTTCTCTTCCCTTCTGCTAAGATAAATAATTATACATTCTTATTTTACACCTATATTCCAAGAAAGAAAGGATGCAGCTTTTTTGATGTAATGAAAACCAATTAAAATTTTTAGCTTTTGATAACTTTATTTAATGTCTAAATTTTAACAATCTTCCTCTGCAATAGCTACTGTTTTATACTTTTAAATTTTTAATTTCTACACATATTCTCAAATTCCTTCTCTATTTACATCAAAATCTTTATAAAAAATAGTCAAGTCCAAATTTTTGTGTAAAATTCCTCTGGTTAGAATCTGATTTCTCTCTATCACCACCGTTCAATTCATTATACCGCTTCCAGCCCTTTTGGCATCAAGGATAAACTATCACCGGTCTTTTACCCTTCTTGACACCAAGGGCCTTCGGCAGTCACTAAAAGTGTTGCATGAGCTCAGCCCATGATAGTGGGAACCCCTCAGCGTCGAAACTCTTCAGCAATTTCATAAGCTCTTGGCGCATGAGGAGTTTCAGCAGTGAGCCCGACGAGGTTAACAGGATCATGGTAAGGTATATCTTCTATTTGATCATCAACAATCTTGACTTCTACATCGGGGTAGGGACATAGCGCAGCAAGCGCGGCAGAGTAAGAGCAAAATTTAGTGTGGAAAATTGAAGTATTCTTCGCTTCATTTGCCGAAGTGCACACCCTGCTAGTAATGAGAAGTAGTCGCATATACCTCACTTCCATTATTCTTCTTTCTCTTCTCATCTACACAGTCAGATCTTTTTAGTTTATAGTGCTTAATTCTCTATTAATAGTGAGATTCCCGCAAAAAATTTTATATGTTTATTATGTTTATAAATTATAAAAATAACGGTTCTATATAAATGTTGACGTGGCTAGGGATTACATCAACATTTATTATAGAACCAAATTAAAGAAGTCTTAAGTGCCATTGACTTAATAGTAATTGGAATAAGCAGAATTATAGATACAGGTATATTTGTAATTACTAGTGTTGCTACAACTGAAAAATTTTGTCTTGCAGTTGTGCTCTCATATATTCTAGCAAGATTAGCTTGTGCTTTTGCGGCAATTTCTATGCAGAATTGGCATACATATTTCCAATTATAGGTTCTACCTATAACTACATCTATATGCTAATGAAAAAACTTATTGCTTGGACAATAGGATAGGACTTAATGCTTGATTACGTATTTGCTCTTCTGGCAATCTCTTTGGGCTGGTTTGGTTATTATTTCACTAACCTAAATATTAGTGCTGCTTTTAAAGCATTTGTACTTCTCTTTTTTGTCTTAGTCGATAAACCACATGTAAAACCAGCTAATTGGTAATATTTTTATCTTATGATATAATTTATCTTTTACGCATGTAAAAGGAAAGTTTACCTGGCCATTATAAGCAAAAGTTTTTTACTATTTTCCCCACCAAGTATATGGTTTTGCAGGAGGAGTCATGTAAGTCAACCGGCTATGCTTCAATCCCATGCGTATATAAGTTTTAACCATTCTTACCGCAGCAAAGGCCGGGTCTATTACTGGAACATCATAACCAGCTTCTTTTAACCTGTTCATTAGATTATTAGCCACTCCCATCATGCCAGTACAACCTAATACAATAACATGAACATTTTCTTTTTGAATTGCATCTAAGCTTTCCTTGAATAAGGCATCTTCTAATTTTTTCTTATCGCCCAAATCTAATACTGGAATGTTAACATATCGTAGTGCTTTTATTCGCTTTTCTATTCCCATCTTGGCAACTAAATCGTGTAGCATTGGAATAACATTGGGCAAAACTGTAACAGCACCAATGTTTTGACCAAGTCCTAAAGCAATTTGCATAGAAGGTTCAAAACCACCGCAAACGGGTATATCAACAAGTTCCCGTGCAGCATGTACCCCCGGATCCCCAAAACAATCAATAACTATACCCTCAAATCCTTCTTCTTGAGCTTTCTTTACCTTATTTAAGATATCTGGTACAGCCATAGCTTCATCATATTCACACTCGATGGACGCCGGACCATAATTCAAATTTTCAACATCAACATAATCATCAGGATCTACATAGTGTTTGATTTCCTTTTTAACTTCCTCATTAAATACCTCTGAAGTAATTGGCACAATAATTTTTAGTTTCATAAGTAACCCTCCTTGTTTTTTAAAATTAAATGAATTGCCTTCCATCTATATTAGGCAGTGGCTCCCTGCTTCATAGAATGCTATCGCATCCTCCACAGACACTAGTTCATGTCGTGCTCGCCTACTACTCGTAAGGTAAATGCCTCCCCAGATTTGGTTTCCATTTATACTCTAATTCATCTCCATTTTATAGAAGATGGAAGTAAATTACTAAAGTCTGTTAAATTAAATTTCCTGCTGCTTTAACTCTAATTCTAACTGCATTTCCGGGAAGATAAGCTAAAGGTATATCTTCAACATAAACAACATCCACTGATTCAGGATTAGCCCCTGCTTTTATTGCTTCATTTATTGCCCGTTGCTTTGCATCGTTTAATGCTGCCTCTCTGCTCATATCACTCAAAGAATAAATGCGATCTATTTCACCACTAACCTGAGCTATAGCAGCACCTAAAGCATTGGCTACTCCAAAATTTTTCGGCCTTACTATTTCATTTACACCGTGTACTTCATCGGCAACAATAATACTTCCTCCGCCAACCAATACAAGAGGTTGTGGTTCTTTACTGGTTTTCATTTTGTCAATGGCTTCATTAATCATTTCTTGCATTTTGGCATGTGCTCGCTTAGCAAATTCTAAAGGTATATCTTTTACTTTTTCCTTAGAACCTACTTCTGCCAATCCTAAACGAACTGCAATGTCAGTAGCAGTTATGGTTTTCCCTCCAAATACCAAAGCCTCTTCGGTAATTCTATACCCTACACTTTCAGGACCTACTTTAATTTCGCCGTTCTCTTCACGAATAATTGTACCACCGCCAAGTGCGAGTGAAATTAAGTCAGGCATTCTAAAGTTTGTCCGCACCCCGCCAATTTCTACTGCAATGGAAGATTCTCTAGGAAATCCCTGAGAAATAACTCCAATGTCACTTGTAGTTCCACCAACGTCAAGCACTAATGCATTTTCTAGCTTACTAAGAAAAGCTGCTCCACGAATACTGTTTGTAGGACCACAAGCAATTGTTAAGATAGGATAACGCATCGCATAATCAATCGACATTAAAGTTCCATCGTTTTGACAAAGATATACGGTAGCCTCTGTAAGACCTTCTCGTTTCAAAGCATCTTTAAAACTATTAGCAGTTGTCCGAGCAACTTCAACTAAAGCGGCGTTTAAAACAGTAGCATTTTCCCTCTCAAGTAGGCCAAGGGAACCAATTTCATGAGATAGAGATATTGGTATTTCCCCAAGAACTTCTTGCAATATTTCTTTTGCTCTTAATTCATGTTTATTGCTAACCGGAGAAAATACAGATATTACCGCAACACTTTCTACTTTGCCTTTAATTTCCTTGGCGATTTTACCAAGCTCATCTTCATCTAGTGGACTTATTTCTCTGCCATCAAATTCATTTCCACCGGCAATTAGGTAATAATGATTCCCTACCGCCTCAACCAAATCCTTAGGCCAACCAACTAGCGGAGCAATTGCTTCGGTTGCGGGTTTACCAATTCGAATAATTGCAGTCTTACAAAGCCTTTTGCGCTCAGCAATGGCATTTGTAGCATGGGTTGTTCCTAACATTGCATATTTTATCTTTTTGCGATCTATGTTACTTTTATCTAATACCTTATTCAATGCTTCAAATATACCGCTTGAAACATCTTTAGTAGTCGGTACTTTAACACTCTCTATTAGTTCCATATTTTCATTTACTAAGACTGCGTCAGTATTGGTCCCACCAACATCAATTCCAATACGATATTCCATCTTTTTCTACCTCCTTTTAACCTCTATTGAGTTCTTCTAAAGGTATATAATCAACATCATATCCAAAGTAACGCGGACCAACAGTTTCAATGCCTTTTTCAGTTCTCCACTTCTTATCACACGGAATTCCTATAATAAATACTCTCTGTCCATAACGTAATCCTTCGGTGGTTATAGGTAAAGCTGTATGGGCGTCAACGGTACAAATCAAGTCAGGTACGGTAGCTACAACTTTTCCATTGCGGCGAGCTATTAAATTTTCATTTTGGAAATTAATAGTCATGGCTTCCCCTTTATATTGGTCAATTCCATCAATATGAGCTTCCCCGCGGACAAATCCACCAGTAGTACGCCTTTGCACATCAGAAATTTTGCCTTTGAAAAGCATGTATCCACCTGTCACTTCTAAAAGTGCCTCTATAGGATCTTCACCTTTCTTGCGGGCTTCGCGTATCACTCTTCCAATTTGAACCGAATAAGAAATAACATTTCTTATTCCTGCTCGTTTTAAATCTTTTCCAGTCATCGGATAAATTGCTATCATAACTGATCCACCCATAACTACCGTAGCATTTCTAGCAAGACTTTCCGTCCAGAAATTACTGATTGTGTGTAAAAGTATAGAATTACCTTTTTCATCTGCTAAAACCATAGGTGTTGCAGAAACTCCATAAAGGTGATATGTCACCATTTGCAGCTCCGGGAAAGCCCTTCCCATGCCATCTACGTCTACCAGTGGTAGTTTCTTCTCAGCTGCAACCATAATAGGTATCATTGAATTAACTCCTCCGGCTTCAATGGGAAGAACCGCATATACTTCCTTCCCAAGAAAACTTTGAAGATTATCGAAAGCCTTGAAAATCTCTTTTCCTGATGGTACTTTTTCTACTAATACTGTCGGCGCTCCCATCATTGCTACAGGAACAACTAATGCATCATCGGGTATATTCTCCACATCAATAAGTTCTACTGGACCATTTTTTTGTAGAGCTTGAATAGCCATGAGTTTGCCTACATAAGGGTCTCCTCCTCCCCCAGTTCCGAGAAGAGCAGCTCCAACCGCAATGTCTTCGACTACTTGCACATCGATTTTCTTAATTTTTTCTATATCCTTTTTCATTTTTTGTTGTACCTCCTTTTAAACATTTTTAATAGATTTTTTGTAAATTTTCCTGAAAAAGTTATATTTTACTACCATCCTTTTCATGCATTCTCACCTTTTACAAAACGAATCATTTTACGGCCTGTGGTTATAGCCCACATTTTCGATATTAACCAGTGTGCTAAACCAGCAGCCACTAAAGAATTTAATGCTGGAATACCCCACTGAACATAATAACCTATTAAAGCTCCAATTAACCAAGCTAATAATGCAATAGGATTGATATGCTCCACAATCTCCGGTAATTTGCCCTCTGCACGACTTTCCTCAAGTTCTTTTTTGAAACGCCTTAAGATAAAATAATCAACAACCATGATTCCTGCAATAGGTGGTATTGCAATTCCTAATATCATCAAAAAACTTGTAAATTTCTCTAATATTCCCATCATAGAAAGTGCTGTTCCTATTATTCCAATAATCAATGTAACTATTCCTCGGTTAACTTTTACATTAAAGGCAGCATCTAAAAAATTAGTAACACCCAATGAAGCAGCATAAAGATTTAAATCATTAATTTTTATAGTTGAAAAAATAACCAACAATGCAGCAAACCAACCACCTAGATTATACATTATCTTAACAACATCGCTTGTACTTGCTGCATGTGCCATCGTGGCTCCTATAAAGTTTAGTAATATTTCTCCTAAAAGTAGACTTAGTAAAGTCATCCAAAAAACATCTTTGGCATTTCTGTTAAACCTACTCAGATCAGGCGTTATAACCGAACCTACCATAAAGCCACCCGCTATCATAGTTGCAGCAACACCAATAGTAAGATGCGGACCCGGAGGGAGAGATGAAAGAATTTCGCTCATATTGTAGTTACCTAACATTTTAAATGTAGCCCACAATACTCCGGCTATAAAAGCAGGAACAGCAATATTTGCTGTATAGCTAAGCATTTTATAACCATAAACTACAATTAATGTAATTGCAATACCACTTATAAGCATTAATAACTGAATATTAACCTTACCCCTAAAAGCACTATAAAGTCCCTCAGCAAAAACAGAATTTTGAATACCAAACCAACCCGTAGCCGTAATTGAAATTACAAGTCCAATAAGACTCGAACCTAGTTGACCAAAGCCTGCCCAGCGAGAAAGAAAACTAGTAGACATTCCTTCTAAAGCTCCAGCTACCCCAGTTAAAAAACTGACAATTTCCATAATTGTAACACCCAATAAAGTAGCAATAATTACATCTTTCATTGTCATGCCATAGCCTATAGTGGCACCAGTCATAAGTAAAGGCAAACAAACCACACTGCCAAAACGAATCATGAAAACCTCCCACATAGGACGTCGTGCATCTAATGGAACACGACTTAAAGAATAGTCATCAGCAGTCTTAAAAGCCATTTTGACTCCTCCTCTTTAAAAAGTTAATTTTTTAAAGTTTAAAAAGTTAATTCTGTGAAGCAATAGTTTAGCAAAAATCATGCCAATTTCTTCGCCAAACTTTTATGATTTTAACTAAGGATGTGTAAAGTTATACGATGGGAAAGTTCTTGATAATAAGTAGAATTCCATTTTGAAAGGTAAAAAAACAAAAAGTGAGATGTGTTAAAAAAATTTTCTTAATCTTAAAATGCCAATTGTAAGCAAAATTAAAACGTTTAAAAATTTTATAGCTAAGAAAAAATTATTGACGCAGAATTTCTTTTGAATTAAAATATAATAAAAATTAACTTATATTTTTTATATTTTATTTTATTTTCTCATTTATTCTCAAAATTTCTCATTTTTTATCATGTTTTCTCATGGCTATTAAAATTTTTCATTTTAAGTGGTGATAAAATTTATGAGAAAAGCTTTTATTGATTCTTTTATTGATTCTCTTAAAGAAACTTTTGGCGTTGTGACCAATCTTCCGGAAAAATGTTTCTCATTTATTTCACTTCCGAAAACAGGCTATCGTGTTTGGGCACCACCCTGTACGCCCACTTGCCCGGAAGGCACTGCTTGCCCTTATGAGCTAATACTTTCCTTTAAACTAGAAGAAGATATTTTTGTGGTTGCATTGCCTAAAAACATTGATAGAGATTTAAAGCTAACACCCGCATTCCTTGTTAAATTTCTTTTGACTGTATTGGAAATGTTATATATTCCTGAACAAAAATCCGATAATTTGTTAATCGCGGAAGCATTGCAATTTTTGGCAAATCAATTTAATATAGAGTTTTTCCTTTTTGACAATAAAGGACAACTAATTTTAAGTCAAACTCATTCGCCTATCCAACTTTCTACCTTTACCCTTTGGGAAAAGGTAAGTCAGACAGGTGAGCCAGAAGGTTTTATAAAAACCAGATGGGGAAACTTTTATTATCGTATTTTTACAAAAGATGGAATAACAACGGGTTCGATAGTCTGGAAAACAGAACCAACCAAGCAGGAAGAAAACAAATTCCTTTTTCACGACGATTCTTTTTTTACTATTCCAGGTAAAAACCCTCGTTTTTTAGAAATAAAAGACCTTGTACGACAAATCGCAGTAACCGACAGCACAGTACTACTTCAAGGTGAAAGTGGCACTGGTAAAGAACTCTTTGCCCGCTATATTCACTACTTAAGTCCTCGGAAAAACCATCCTTTTATTGCAATAAACTGTGCTGCAATTCCCGATAACCTTCTTGAAAGCGAACTTTTCGGCTACGAAGACGGCTCATTTACAGGTGCTCGTCGTGGCGGCAAGCCTGGTAAATTTGAACTTGCTAATGGTGGAACAATTTTTCTTGATGAAATTGGTGACATGCCTCTACAATTACAAGCAAAACTTTTACGGGTTTTGGAGAACCGACAAGTAGAAAGAATTGGAGCTACTGTTTCCCGTCCAATTGATGTAAGAATTATTGCGGCAACTAATAAAGATTTAAAAGAATTAATTGATGCTAAACTGTTCAGAGAAGACCTATTCTTCCGCTTAAATGTTTTTCCAGTTTTCATACCACCACTACGTGAGCGTCGAGATGATATACCTCTGCTTTTGGATTTTTATTTAAAAAATGTTTGTCTTGAACAAGATAAGCCATTTAAAGTCTTTAGCCCCGAAGCTATTCAAATACTTCAGAATTATAATTGGCCAGGAAATATACGAGAATTAAAAAACGTAGTTACTTACGCCGTCTCTATTTGTAAAGGTGATAAAATTATTCTGCATTATCTACCAAAGTACTTACAAAACGGTTTTTCCTCTAGTAAATCCCAGTTTGGTGAAGTTAAAACCACCCATCCAATTATCCAGGTCGATCAATTAAAAGATCAGTTAGAAATTCTATTAGCTAAATACGGTAATTCTACCCAGTCCAAAAAGTTAATTGCCCAAGAGTTAGGTATTAGTCTGGCAACTCTCTATCGTTGGCTTAGAAAATACCATCTAAGGTAGGTGTAACTATGCAAGAAATTACCATTGATTGGATTGAACCACTTTGGTATGGCAGTATCTTCCTCGGTTCGGGTGGTGGCGGGAAAAGTGAACTTTTGGCATCTGTACTGTATAAAGCTTTACAAAACCGTTCTATTCCATTACTAACCCTTGATGAATTGCCAGAAAACAATTTTTTTTGCGGCGTAGGTCTTCTAGGCTCACCGGAATTAAGTGAAGAAAGCCTACCTTCGGGAATGGAAGCACGTATTATTATTGAGGAGTTAGAAAAACATACTGGTGCTAAGTTTAAGGGGATCTCAATCGTTGAAGGAGCAGGGGTTAATATTTTTTACCCACTCTTAACTGCGCTTCAAACAGGCTTACCAGTTACTGATGGTGATGCTATGGGGCGAGCTTTTCCCGAATTGCAAATGACCACCTATCATCTTGAAAATTTAACTGTTACTCCTTTAGTGTTAATTGACAGCAATTATAATTTGCATTTGTTTCTTGATAAGCAAGATACCTTCCTTTTAGAATTGAATACTCGCCAGATTATTTCCCAGCAGGGAGGAGTAGGTTATTTTGCTGGTTTTCCTTATCCTGGTTCTGTGCTAAAAAGAGTCCTTCTTCCAGGCACGTTAACTTTTGCTCGAGAAATAGGTGAATGCTTTCTACAAGCTGATAATTATCGTGAACTGTTTAGCTTGCTTTTAGAAGTAACTTCTAACTCTTTCTACGGGCCAGTAGTGGAAATTTTCCAAGGTACCGTAACAAACATCTCCACATATGAAATTACTAAATGGAAAGCTGCAACATTAATTTCGCCAAAAGGTGAAAAATTACAACTTCTTTTTCAATATGAAAATCTGCTCGCTTTTAAAAACGGTAATATGGTTGCTAGTGTGCCTGATTTAATTTCTGCAATTGATTTAAATAAACTTAAACCAGTAAACAACAACGAAATTTATGAAGGACAACAGCTGGCACTTCTGGGCCTTCCAGCACCGCTTCGACTCAGAATCAGCAAAGCTCTAGATGTCGTTGGCCCTCAATGTTTTGGCTATCGAACTATTTATGTACCGCTGGAAAAGCTATATTGGGACTACTACCATAAAAAGGAGGTATTTTCTTGAAACTTACACTTGGAATTTTTTTGAATGGTCAATCTGGAACTCTTATCGCTGGCTCAGGTAAGTACCTTCTTTATGAAGGAAAATTTTCTTGGCAGACTTTTTTAGATGAATTAGAGCACTGCCTTTCCATACTAGGCTTATCTAGAAAAGATGTAATTAAAGTCTATTTTACTCCACCTCTTTCTTCTTCAGCAAAAAGTGATATTAAGCCAATCTTTCATCTTCGCCTAGTACCAGAGCAATTTAGTGCTTTTTTTACCCAATCCCAAAATTTACAAAAACTAGTAACAATCTTTCAAGTAACCCCAGAAAAACTTTTACAAAAATTAGAAGAAAATAAAGAGCAGATTAAAAAAGCCAATGTAATCTCCATCATTGCGCCTTTTGGTCTAGTCTACCCTGAAAAAGAAGACAAAGCTATTCGTATACTTAAAAAACTCGCTTCGGCAACAATCTTAAAATCTCAGGATTATCCCCAGCTTGGCTTTTATGAACGAGAAAAAGCTTTGCTAATAGCTGATAATTTTATGGTTACAGTATATCCTTATCTTAAGCAACTTAGAGATTTTTTTGCTCCTTACCCCCCAGGAATATATTGGGTTGAAAACGAAGCAGTCTGCTTAACCGAAGATTTTTTACCACAAACTTGCGGTAAAATTTACGAATTTGCTCCTTTGTTACAAATAGCCCGAGGTGCTGCCGTTTTATTTGGTTACCGTTATTCTTTAGCTCTTTTTAAAGTCGGTTCTACATTTAAACTTTTTCAAGTGCAGAATTCTTTAGAAGTCAGCGAATTATCTCCACCTTTTAGTTTCATTAGCGCCTCGTCAGTGCAACCTTTACTTGCCAGCCTTAAATACCGCCTTCCTGAAAATGTGCAGGGCATAATTCCTATTTTTAATTTTTCCAGTTACTATTTTTCTGATTCTTATCCATACCGATTTTATCAGCTTGCTTTTTCAAAATTACTCCGTTATATCGGTTTTCTTACAGCTCCAGCGGTTTTAACATCTCTTACCATCTGCAAACAAGAAGAACTATATGAAAACAAAAAAAATTTATTAAAAAATTTACACCTTATTAATAAAAAGCATAATTTTCTGGAAAAGCCTGTAGTTTTTTATCAAGAAACTCCTATTCGTTATTTAACTTTTAATCATACAATCTTAAAAGTGGGTCTAAAAGAGTCAAGTTCATTGCAATTATAGTTATTACATTAGCGGCTTCTCTATGTATTCTGCAATTTTGTGACCTGGTTTTTTCCTATATTCCTAATGCCTTATGCTATAAAAGTAAGGAACCCCTCTGCTGTAAAGGGTTCCTTAGATTTTATCAAAAGCAATATTTTCTCTCTGCGTTGCAATCCATCTTTCTGCTACTGGTGTTTTTTATTATCTTAACTTACTTACATTCTTTTATTAGCACTATATTCTGATTCCCATTTGGGCTGTGGTCCTCTTAGATAGGATATAAAAGCTGCAACCAAGCTTATTGCAAAAGAAATCCCAAAAGTAGACCTTAAGCCCTTAATAAATTGAGCAACTGCTATCCCTTTTGCCCCAACTTGGGTTCCTACAAAAAGTGCTTGCATTGCTTGTGGATCTATGCTTGAAGAAATTATTCCCATTGCTAATGCTATACTTATTACTGTTCCGGCATTGTTCATCATTGTCCTTACTCCTGCCGCTATTCCTCTTTTGTCGACCGGAACATTACTCATTATAGCATTGGTATTAGGAGATATAAATAGTCCGGAGCCAAAACCCATTATAGCCATCCACAGTATTAACTTTGTAATTGACGTTATAGCATTTATTCCCATAAAACCTACAAGTCCTACTGCAGATATAAGTAGCCCTATACTACTTAACTCTCGTGACCCATACCTATCAGATAGCCAACCGCTAATTGGAGAAACCACCATCATTGCAAGAGCAAATGGTGTCAATAAAATACCTGCAGTCAATGGATCCATTGCTTTAATACCCTGCAAATAAAAAATCAAAAGAAAAGTAACGGCTCCTCTTGCTATTCCGTTTAGAAGATTACTCGTATAGGCAAAAGCTAATATTCTCGTTTTAAAAAGATTCAAATCAAGCATTGGCTGGTCTACGGTATTTTCAATATAAACGAATAAAACAAACAAGGCTATTGAGACAACAAAGAGAGTAATAATGTGTGGATTTCCCCATCCTGCAAATCCTCCAAAAGACAGGACAATTAAAAGTATTATCATAGCAACGGTAAATACTAAAGTACCAGCATAATCAAATTTTTGATGTTCGGGAAGAGCCTCTACTTCCCTAAGCTGTAGTGCTGCCCACAGCGTGCCAATAATCCCAAATGGCACATTGATGTAGAAGATGCTTCTCCAGCCAAATTTAAGCAAAAATCCTCCTAAAATAGGTCCTATGACATTTGCAATGCTTATAACCATGCTGTTTATACCTAAAGCTTTCCCTAATTCGTTTTTAGGAAAAGCGTCTGTTACAATCACTGTACTATTAGCCATCATTAAGGCGCCACCAATAGATTGAATAATTCTAAACAAAAGCAATTGAATACCCGAATTTGACATTCCAGATAGTAAAGAACTGAGAGTAAATATCGCAAAACCTGTAACATATAATTTCTTTCTTCCAATCATATCTGCAATTCTGCCTATTGTCGGTACAAGTATTGTAATAGAAAGCATGTAACTCATGACAATCCACATGATTATAGTCATATCAGCATGTAAAGCGTTCATAATATCAGGCAAAGCAATTAAAAGCATACTTCCATTAAGAACAGAAAAAAGAGCACCTATTGTAGTGCAGGAAAGCGCAATCCATTTGTATTCCAATTTTTTCACAGCATGCATCCCCTTTCTCATGTGACGATTCTCGGATATAATAATGCGGCACATAATTGCAAAATAGCAGTTATGAATATTATTATTAGCCAATCCAAACCTGCATTTGGTATAGGACTATTTAATAAATATCCTCTTAAAAGTTCTACAATATAACTCAGAGGATTTATGTATTAATGCCTGGCCGATTTCCAGTTTTCTAACCATACCACCAGAGTACTCTTTGACAATCCTGTTTGCTGCTTCACTTAAATTTAATATGTCAAGAATATGATTAATCCTTTCTTCTCTCTCTTTTTTAGGTAAGCGCAATAATTTTGCAACAATTAGAAGATTTTCATACCCTGTTAAAGTTGAATCGGCTGATAAGGCTTGCGGTACATATCCTATTAAATTTCGAATATAACCTCCATTTTTTATAACATTTATTCCCTCTATTTTGATTTCGCCTGATGTCGGAGACAAAAGCGTAGTTATCATACGAATTGTAGTTGTTTTTCCTGCTCCATTAGGTCCCAATAAGCCAAAAACCTCTCCTTTGTTTATGTTAAAACTTATACCTGCAACTGCCTCATACTTTCCAAAAAACTTCCTTAGATTTTTAACTTCAACAGAAAAAGGCATACAAACACCTCCTTCCAAATTAAAATTTAGCAAGTCTCACATTCTTTCAAATGATTCCAAATTAACCTCAAATCCCTGTTTAGCCGTTCTACGTCAAGTCCCTCAATTTTTTTCAAAATATTTGCGAGTATTGATGTGCGATATTGTAAAATCTCTTTTAATAGTTTATCACCTTCTTGGGTTAATTTCAGATAAACAAGCCTCCTGTCAGTTTCGTCTCGCCATCTTTCAACGAGCCCATCACTTACAAGATTGTCAACAAGTCCTGTCAGAGTAGCGGGAGCTAGCAGCAACCTTCTTTGCAATTCTTTCATGGTTATTGGGTTGTCAGCCGACAACTTATTCATAACCCAAAACCTCGCCATCGTTATATTTTTTTCGTTGAGATAGCTTCGAGTATATAAATTTAATATGTGGTTTATCTCTCGTAAAAACATTTCTAAATTGTCTATATACCCTAGTTTCATCAATTTGCCTCCCTAATATTTTGGTTTCCAAATTATATTATAACATTATTTTTACAAAGTCAATAGGGTGTAAACATTTTATTATAAAAATGATAGATAAAGATATAAATAAATGCGTGAACAATGAGATAAATATCCTTAAAAATAATAGACAAGAAGAAAACAGTGTGGTAATCTATAAAAAGAAAGTAAAAATCAATTTGGAGGGCGTTAAATGAGTAAAATTTTTGATATTGATAGAAATGATGAATGCATTTGTGGAAGTGGAAAAAAATATAAAAAATGCTGTCTTCCTAACATAGAAAAAATTGAGAAAACCCTCTTAAAAGAAATGGAAAAAGATGACGT
The DNA here is from genome assembly GCF_000445185.1 of Thermoanaerobacter sp. A7A. GTDB lineage: Bacteria > Bacillota > Thermoanaerobacteria > Thermoanaerobacterales > Thermoanaerobacteraceae > Thermoanaerobacter. The sequence goes on along the minus strand of NZ_AVAF01000114.1, from coordinate 50,798 downwards.
ATTTTTACCTTATGATTATGAATTTATACGAATATTAAGTGTAATGTATGGAATTAAGCTGGATGGTAAAAATGAAGCTGTAAACGTGGAAAAATTAAAAGTATTACTAATAGAATCATTGGAAGAAAGAAAACGACAGGCGGAAGAACTTAATGAAGAAAATGAAGATGAAATAACCGAAGAATTATTTAGAAAAATTGTAAGCATATTCAGAAAAAATGAAGGGTTGAAAGACTTAAGGATCCCGGTTACTTTTATAATGAATGTAGATCTTGATAATGAGGAAGAAATGGAAAGAGTTTTAGATGAAATATCTAATACATATTTTTTAGAAAACTATTTATTGAATTTAGCCTATTATCTACGTACAGAAAAAGTTAACGAAGAAGAAATGAAAAATATCTTTATCTGGCTTTCAATAGCAGTTATAGATAAAACTTATAAGATATTTACAACACCTATCTTAGAAGCAACGGAATTTGACCTTGTGGATGGAGAAGATGAATTAGAAAAAGTTATAAATGATGCAGAAAAATTACCTCATGACTTAGTGAAGGAGAAAGTGATGGAAATATTCTATAAATATCCTATATTTGCCGAATATTTAAGTGCCAATATGCTTATGGAAATGGAAGATGATTTAAATTATATTTTAGACCCTGAAATGGAAATTGAAATACCATTTTATGTATTTTATATATTTTATTTAAAGTTCCTTACAAAAGCTGCTGAATTTTTTAAAAAGAAAAATATAGAGAAACAAGAAGTTTTTGATTTTATATTTGATGAAGTGATAGATGAAATTTTTGATGAAGATATAGTTGCAGAAAAAGTGTATTTTTCTATATTAGACAAAATAGTAAAAATAGAAAAAACTACAAAAGATAATGACCTCAAAGAAAAGCTTCAAAACATATTAGAATTTTTAACTATACCAACAACATTCCAGATTAGTTTAATAAAGATAAGATTTGTTATATCCCTATCTAACTATGTTAATACTTTACCTCAAAGAATAGATGATAGCAATATGATTTTAGAAAATCTAGAACAGCTATTATCAAGAAAATTTTTTAATGAATATATAGCCTATTTAGAGTCAAAGGATTTTGAAGAAGTGCAATACTTAAAACAGCTTTACAATAAAATCGAAGAACAAAAAGCAATTATATATGATAATATGAATGCGATTGTAAATGCATTAAAAGGTTTTTGATTTTTGTTGTGTAGAAATGTTATGAATTTATAAATAAATCAAAAAGAATCAATATAAAGCTACTTTAAAGGCTTTTTAAAGTTTTAAGGTAGCTTATTTTTGTTAACATTTTAAATTTTATTATTCGATGAGATAATAGCTGCCTGTGGCAAAACTTTTAAGCTTTTTCTTTTTAATTAAAAAGTTAATTAAAAAAGAGCAATTAACCACTGCCCTGGCATTGCTCTTTCTAAGATAACACATTAATTTTTCTTATATTAAAATCTGTAAATACTTGATAATCACAAAAATCTAATCTTTCTCTAACACATTCCACAAAGATTGCTTTTTATTCTTCAAAACAATTTCATCATCTTTTAGTTGAAGGGGCATAACAGACACAACAATGTGCTTTTCTTTTAACAGCTCTTTTTCAATAAACAACCATGTATGATTGTGCAATAGCTTTTGCCACCACTTTGGTGCAGTAAATTTTGGTATAATTACAGTTATTATATCTCCCTTTTGATAGTTATACTCTTCTGACTTTATATATTCTAAAAGTGGTTCGATGATTTTTCTGTAAGGTGAGTATCTGATAACTAAAGGAATAGAACAATTTAACATTTTATATCTTTCTTGCAATTTCTTTGCTTGCTCCTCGCTTATAGAAACATTGAATGTAATTACATTATCAGATATAGTCCTTGCAAACCTTAATGCTCTTACACTTGCTTTGTTTAAACTTTCTATTGGAACAATTACTCTATTTCTATAGATATTGTGTTCAATATCTAACAATTCTTTATCAGCAGGTGTTATTCTGAGCTGGTCAGCAACAGCAATATAATGAAGTTTTACTTTTACCATTGCAAGAACAAGTACAGGTATTAAAAGAACAACAATCCAAGCGCCTTCTTTGAATTTGGTTATTGCAATTATAATGACAACAACAAAGGGAGTAAGAGTTCCAAACCCGTTTATAAAAGCTTTTATGTGCTTTATGTTTGGGCCATCTTACAAACATGCCACTTTGAGACAATGTAAATGATATAAATACACCAATAGCATAAAGACCAATTAAGGCCGAAACATTGCCTTTAAAAATGACAATTAATAAAGCAGATATTAATGAAAGAATTATTATTCCATTTGAATAGCTCAATCGGTCTCCTTTCATACTTAGTTGTCTTGGAACAAATTCTTCCTTTGCCATGACAGCTACAAGCATTGGAAAACCTGCAAAAGCTGTATTTGCAGCAAATACAAGAATTATAAATGTTGTTGCAGCAACGAAATAATACATAAAAGTTTTGCCAAAAACTTCTTGAGCCATTAAAACAAGCATTGCACCTTTTTCGGGATTTACTCGATAGTAAGTCGCCAGTAAAGATGTCCCACCAAATAATATAAAAATTATCAAAGATAAAAGCATAAGAACCATTTTTGCATGTTTTGTAGCAGGCTCTTTAAAGTTGGGAACAGCATTAGCAACTGCCTCAACATCTGTTAAGGCAGTACATCCACTTCCAAATGCTTTCAAAAGCAAAATCATTGTAACAGGGTGTATTGGATAATTTATTTTTGGTTCAGGCGGTATATAACCAGTTTTGAGCTTGAAAAATCCCGCGATTATTAGAAAACTATCGCCAACATAAAAGCATAAGCCGGAATACCAAATATACGTGAAGATTCTCTTATTCCCCTTAAGTTTCCTATCATCAATAATAAGACTAAAAGCAATCATATCTCCAATTTATATGGTCTTAACACACTGATAGCAGTTACAATTTGATCAGCACCAGATGATATAGAAACAGCAACAGTAAGTATATAATCAACTGATAAGGCAGCACCAGCAATGATTCCTGCTAAAACTTCAAGATTGTCCTTGGCAACAATAAAGGCTCCACCACCGTTTGGATAGTTATCAATGGTTTGACTGTATGAAATCATAAGAATAAAAAGTAATACAACTTTCTCCCATAATCTTTTTATTCCTCCTTATTACCTTCTTCTTCGGCCTTAAACGTACTTTTAAACATAAATAATCTATATTGTGAACTTTTAACAAGTCTTTATCTATGTAATTATATAGTGTCTTAGTACAAACTGTTTTTTTTCATCCAGAACTCCTTCTGCAAATAACCTACTACTGCATCTGGCAACCATTTGTCTTTTAATATTTTTTCCTCTATAAATCTTAGAAATTTTTCTACTTTGGCTATTTTGAACTTTGCTTCGCAATTTTTTTTATTCTTCTTATATACTTCATACCCAATTTTCGGAAAATATTACAACATTTTAATTTATTACAGGAGTGCTAAATTTTGATATGAACTTTAAAATCATTGCCCTTGTATAATTTACTAAAAAACTGTAAATTTCTTTTTTATCCTTTATATTTACTTTTTCTAAAAATATGGGTTACCCAATGCAAATTTTAACTTTTGCCCTTTTTGGAATCCATTTTCCTGGAGGAAGCACTCTTTCCGTCCCTATTATCGCTATAGGAAGGATAGGTGCATTTGTTTTAACCGAAAGGAAAGCAAAACCATGTTTGAATTCTTTAACATTTTCATTTACGCTCACCCCGCCTTCCGGAAAAACGCCGACTATATTGCCGTTTTTTAGCAAATCTATTGCTCGTTTTAATGTCCTTAAATCTTGCTTTTTTCTTTTACAGGAAGCACACCCACAAGCTTTAAAATTATATTTAAAAACGTTATTTTAAATAGGTATGAAGCAGCTTACTTAAAAACACAATAAAAATTTTCCTGTCATAATATTATCCCTCTGATATTTTTCTGTCAAAAAACTTATAGATAGCTACATTAAGCCAAGCCCAAATTTTTGGGGTAAAATTTCACTTTTGCTTAGAATAAGATTATGAGCATGAAATGAAAGCCAAAAATCAGGCATGGATTAGATGTTTTATAAATTATGTTAATCAAAAAGAACATCTTTATCCAACAAATATACAATAGTTGAAGATCTGATAATGAAGTATCAATATTTTACATTCATAGAAATTGAATTTTTAATCTAGTTGCTACTTGTCGAATTGAGGTTAAAATAAGATTAGAGTAAAATAAAGTTATTTGCATTTAATATATAAAATTGCTAATAATAGTATTACGTTCCAATCTAAAAACTAAGGGCAGGCATTCAGAAAATACCCACCCCAATTCTTGATAAAGAAACAAAATAAAAAATATGTTTGCAAAATGTTTGCAAATTTCGATTTCTAATTGTATTTCCAAAAAAAAGAAAACCGCAAAGCCTTGCGGTTACTGATCTTCACTGGTCTGAGTGGGGGGACTTGAACCCCCGGCCTCCAGAACCCCATTCTGGCGCGCTACCAGCTGCGCCACACCCAGAAAGAAACTATGTTCAGCTTTTATTATAAACGAGATAAAATAAAAAATCAATAGTTAAATGATTATAAAGATTATTCCGCCTCCACTGTCATTCACAACTCTTTCTAATGTATCTCTCAGTTTATGACTTAAGTTTTCGGGAATGGTGCCAATCTTGTTTTGCATTCCCTCTTTTACAAGGTCACTCAAGGTCTTGCCAAAAATGTTAGATTCCCAAATTTTTTCTGGATCGCTCTCAAACTGTTCTGTCAAATATTTTACAAAATCTTCACTTTGCTTTTCTGTTCCTACAACTGGCGATACTTCTGCCGTAATATCAGTTCTAAATATGTGATATGAAGGAGCAGAAGCTCTAAGCCTTACCGCAAATCTCCCACCTTGCCTTACTATTTCGGGTTTTTCAAACTTCATGTCATCAAGGCTTGCAGGTACCACTCCTACACCTGTTTTTTCAGCTTGTAAAAAAGCATCTTTAACTCTATCATACTGTCTTTTTGCATAAGCCAATTCTCTCATCATTGTCATTAATTCTTTATCACCCTGAATTTCAAGTCCGCTTTCATCACTTAATATCTTAAAGAATAAGCCTTCCTGGGTTTTTATTTCAACATTTGCACAGCCTTCACCTGGAGTTATCTTCTTTATAAACACCTCAGAAAAGTTTTCATTTGCTTTAAGACCACCAACTAACTTAGGTATATCTCTTAATCTAAACAAATCTTTTATGTTTTCTTTTACTGTTTCCATTATATTTTGCTTAAGCCAATGACTTTTATCAAGAGCATCTACCCATTTAGGCAAATCAATTGCAATCTCCCGTATGGGAAATTCAAATAAGACTTTTTCCAAAATTGCATGAATGTCTGGTATTTCCATTTTAAGTACATTTAAAACAACAACAGGTACATCGTATTTTTTCTCTAATTCTTTTGCTAAATTAATTGTTTCGGGACTTTGAGGATCAGTTGTATTTAGCACTATTATAAAAGGTTTATTCAATTCTTTTAATTCTTTTACTACCCTTTCTTCTGCTGCTACATAATTTTCTCGCGGTATGTCGGTTATGCTTCCATCAGTGGTCATCACTAATCCTATTGTAGAATGGTCATTTATGACTTTTTTTGTTCCTATTTCTGCCGCTTCCTCAAAAGGTATTTCATAATCATACCAAGGAGTAGACACCATACGGGGCTTATCCCCTTCCATGTATCCCAGTGCACCTTTGACCATATATCCTACACAATCTACTAATCTCACTTTAAACCTCGTGTTTTCATTAATTGTTATCTCTACCGCTTTTTCAGGAACAAATTTAGGCTCAGTAGTCATTATGGTTTTGCCTGCTGCACTTTGTGGCAATTCATCTTTTATTCTCTCTTTTTGGGGAAGATTTTCTATGTATGGCAGTACTAATATGTCCATAAATCGCTTAATAAAAGTCGATTTACCTGTTCTCACTGGGCCTACTACTCCTATGTAGATATCCCCTTGTGTTCTTTCTGCAATATTTTTATAGATATCGTAGTTTTCCAACCCATTTCCCTCCTTTTTATATCCCCATATCCTTTTCTTCTCACTCATATATATATGCTTTAACAGTACATTTATATGTAAAAAATATTGAAATATAATAAAATCTCCGGAAAACCGGAGATCAAATACCGTGCAATTCATGTTTTTTATCTCTTGTCATAAGGCTATAAACAGCCTCATAGGGATTTTTACCCTCAAAAAGTATGGAATAAATTTCTTTAGTTATTGGCATTTCTATTTTATGAATTTGAGAAAGTCTGTAGGCGGATTTTGTAGTATTAACTCCTTCTACTACCATTCCTATCTCTTTTAATGCTTCTTCTAAACTTTTACCTTTACCTATAAGTATCCCTGCTCTTCTATTTCGTGAAAGCATGCTGGTACAAGTGACAATGAGGTCTCCTACACCTGCCAAACCTAAAAACGTCAACGGATCAGAACCTAACGCGACACCCAAACGAGTAATTTCCGCAAGACCTCTTGTCATAAGAGCAGCTTTGGTATTATCGCCAAATCCAAGCCCGTCTGAAATTCCAGCTCCCAAGGCTATAATATTCTTTAATGATCCTCCTAATTCCACTCCCACAACGTCCTTGTTTATATACAACCTAAAGTTTTCATCCATAAAGGCATCTTGCACTATTTCACAGGCTTTAACATTCAAAGAGGCTAAAACACAGGCTGTAGGAATTTGCCTGACTACTTCCTCAGCATGACTAGGACCTGACAAAACAACTACATCATTTGAAAGATATTCTTTTATGACTTCAGACATTCTTTTTAAAGTGGAAGTCTCTATTCCCTTTGCAAGATTTACCACAATAAAGTTTTTATCAACTACCTCTTTTAATTTTTCCGATATCTCTCTCACAGCATGAGAAGGTACTGCGATTACTACTATTTCAGAGTTAGTTACTGCCTCTTTTAAATCAGTAGTAATGGAAATTTCTTGAGGAATATCAACATCAAGATATTTTTTATTGTGACGAGTAGACACAATTTCCTCAAACTGATTTTTATCTCTCATCCACAATGTAATTTGATGCCCAAGTCGGTTTAAGTGTATCGCTATAGCTGTTCCCCAACTTCCCGCACCTAATACTGATATTTTCATGACCACTTTCCTTTCTCATTTTATTTCCGTCTTTTGTCCAAGTTTAGATTCTGTTCCCGCCAGCAAACGTTTTATATTAGAACGGTGTTGGAAAATTGCTAAAGATGCCAGAATAAGCGAAAATATGAATATTTGTGTTGAATTCCAAAAGATTGCATTTAAAAGCACAAAAGTAACCGACCCTGTTATGGACCCTAAAGATACGTATTTTGTCAAAACAATTACTGTAACCCCAATTGCTAAGGCTATGAGCCCTAAAAGAGGACTTACAGTCATTACAACTCCAACGCTTGTAGCAATTCCTTTTCCACCTCTAAATTTTAAAAACACAGGCCAGTTATGACCGCATACCACTGCTATTCCTGCAATCATAGCACCAGTATTACCCATTAAATACTTACCGATTAATACGGCTATAACTCCTTTTAACACATCCAATGCAAAAACAGGAGCTGCAGCTTTATATCCTAATACTCTCAAAACATTAGTAGCCCCCGCATTTCCACTTCCATAATTGCGAATGTCTATGTTTCGCGTGTATTTTGTAAAAATATATGCATTGTTTATGCAACCAATCAAATAAGCAATGATGGCCGTTAAAACAGCGTACATATTTCCCCCCCTTTCTCTTTTAATTTTCTCCTCTTTTTTTAGTAGAAATCACAACAGGTACTCCTTCAAAGCCAAAATTTTGTCTTAATGTATTCTCAATAAATCTTAAATAGGAAAAATGCATCAGCTCAGGTTCATTGACAAATACTACAAAAGAAGGCGGCTTAATTCCTACTTGTGAAGTATAATATACTTTTAATGGTTTGCCCTTATCAGCAGGTGGCGGAAACATAAGCATAGCTTCATTTAGCACATTATTTAAAAGACCAGTAGTAATTCTTTTATTATATTCCTCCCATACTTTATCTACAGTCTCTAAAACTCTGTGTACTCTTTGCCCTGTTTTTGCTGAAATAAATAGTATAGGAGCAAAAGATATAAAAGATAGTTTTTCTCTTACCATCTTAGTATACTCATTAACAGTATTATTGTCTTTTTTTATTGCATCCCATTTATTAACAACTATGATGATTCCTTTTCCATTTTCAAACGCATATCCTGCTATTTTAGTGTCCTGTTCTGTTGGACCTTCTGTAGCATCTATCATCAAAAGGCATATATCAGACCTTTCAATTGCAGCTAAAGCTCTTAATACGCTGTACCTTTCTATAGATTCGCTAATTCTACTTTTTCTACGTATCCCTGCTGTATCAATAAGAACATAGTTCTTCCCATCTTTTGAAAAAGGAGTATCTATTGCATCCCGTGTAGTGCCAGGTATGTTACTGACTATTACCCTTTCTTCCCCTAATATTTTGTTAACTAGTGAGGATTTCCCCACATTAGGTTTGCCAATAACAGCAATTTTAATTGTCTCTTCAGTGTATTCTAACTCTTCCTGTGGCAATTTTTTTACTACTTCGTCTAAAAGTTCTCCGATGCCCAACCCATTTGACGCTGAAATTGGAATGGGATTGCCTAAACCAAGGCTAAAAAAGTCATAATAAGTAGGAGGCATTTCTTTAAAACTGTCCACCTTGTTGCAAACCAAAATAACTTCTTTTTTTGCTCTTCTTAAAATGTTTGCTATTTCTTCATCTTCTGGCATTAAACCTTCTTTTGCATCAACTAAAAATAGTATTACGTCGGAAGCATCAATTGCTGCTTCCACTTGTAAACGGACTTTTGAAAAGAGGATATCTTCAGCATTTGGGTCTAATCCTCCTGTGTCTACTAATATAAATTTTTTGTCCAGCCATTCTGCATTGCCGTATATTCTATCCCTTGTAACTCCTGGTTTGTCTTCCACAATAGAAATTCTTTTTCCCATAATTTTATTAAAAAGAGTAGATTTACCCACGTTTGGTCTACCTACAATACTTACCATTGCTCCTGCCATATCTATCACCTTCCACTCTGTATCCTTTGTAAAAATTTTCTCCCATCGACTTCAGAAACTATAACTTTTGTCCCCAGTTCTCTTTCTATTTCTTCAACAGTAGTATCATCAAGAAAAACATTTGAACTTTCCTTTAACATGACATCGGGAATAACTAAAACTTCCCCATTTATTTTACCTTTTAATTGGTTTATTATATCTTTCCCCACCACAAGTCCAGCTACTGTGATATTGTGACCAAAAAACTCATTGTGTATCTTCTCCACTTTTACATTAAACCCTGTTTTTCTTAATTCTTTCGCTACTTCTTCCATAAAATTATAGGCAGCTATTCCTGTAACAATAATGTAAGGGGTGGTGTTTATATTTTTCCCTTTCTTCACTTTTAATCTTTTTAGACTCCTTTGAAATTGATGTTTAAACAATGCCATAAGTCCTACGCCATTTTCTATTTGAGGAAATCCCTCGTAATGATAATAAGAAGGTATAGTAACACCTGCCATCACATAAAACTCATCTGACAAAAAAACAAAAGAAGAACCTAATTCTTTCTTTAATTTCTTTTGCCATGAAGATACTTGTTCGACTACATTTTTAGCTTCCTCTTTAGTAAAAGTTCTAAGTTTATAAAGTTTCTCTCTGTGGTCTGTAAGTCCTACTGGAACAACTGCTATTGATTTTACACCAGGATATAGACTTGACAAATCCTTGATAGTTCTGTCAAGAATTTTACCATCATTTATTTCTGGACATAATACGATTTGACCATGTACCTCAATTCCGTTCTCAACAAGTTTTTTTAATTTATCCATTATACCTTTTGCATTCGGGTTATTTATCATTTTTACTCTTACATCATCATCAGTGGCATGAATTGAAACATATAAGGGAGAGAGCTTATATTTTATTACCCTGGCAATTTCCTCTTCACTCATATTAGTCATAGTAATAAAATTACCTTGTAAAAAGGAAAACCTATAATCGTCATCCTTAAATAAAAGAGATTTGCGGACTCCTTTAGGTAACTGGTCAATAAAGCAAAAAATACACTTATTTCTACAATGTTTTGGCCTGTCAATTATTTCTTCTTCAAAGACTAACCCTAAATCCTCATCATAGTCTTTTTCCACTTCAAAAATATATCTTTCTCCTGTAGCCTTTTCAATTTCTAATTGTATAAACTCATTTGACACTTCATATCGATAATCTATTATATCAATTATTTCTTTTCCGTTTAATGTAATGAGTTTGTCTCCTTTTTGTATATCTAAATCCCATGCTATACTTCCTTTTATTACATCTTTTATATTTATTTTATGCATATTTTTCCTCCTAAATTAACTCCTCTCTTTTCAATTATGAATTAATCCTATCAATACGTCAAGACCTTATTTGCAACTTTGTTTTAATATCTGTTACTAATTTTACGAAATTGTTGTATTTTTTCAATATGCCATATACCGTTATAGGCCTACCTAAAAAGATAATTCCTAAACGCCTTGACGTAATACCTCCAATCTTTGTAGTAAGTCCTATGGTAGGAAGTGCATCTACGACTAATATATCTTTTTCAGAAATTCCATATAAAGACAAAAAACTGTAAATAGCTTTTGTCACTATTTCTCGCCCATTTCTCGCACCGACAATGTACACATAGTTTCCAAATTCATCCTTACCCATATAAAAAAGAGTGCCAATTTCATCGTTGGAAGTTTTATCATAATGAGGAAGAGAAACAATTTCTTCATAAGTAGGCACTCTGTCAATAGGTAAAAGTCCTATGTGTATAGAAGCAGCTACAACAGAAGAGTGAGCACTTCCATAACACATATATACAATAATCACAAACCTACCACCTCATAGTATTTTTTTATATCTCTCTACAAATCTTTTTATATTCTTGTGTCTCATCAAATAGTAATTATACAAAAAATTGTCTATAGTTTGTGTTAGTATTTTCTTACCTCTTAGATTCATCAGCACTTTAAAAAAAATTACATCATAGTGGGAAGTATCTATAAAAATTATATCTTCTTTTATTTTAAAAACTTCCATCAAATCACACAAAGTTTTCTTGATATTTTCACTAAAATTTTTCATTCCTATTATGAACACTTCATTTTGATTATTATCTTTCCCAATAAATCTCATTTGTCCATAATCAACTTGAAACAAAAAAGGGATTTTAAAAAATTCCTCTTTTTCAATTTTGGATTTATCATTTAAATGAAGATATGCACATATAGGAGAAGAATAGCACCCATAATAACTATAATACACTACTTTCATAGATACCACCTAATATTGTTTAACTAAAATAAATACTCCATTTTCAAGATCGTGAACGGCTGCCTTAAAAATTCTGCTCAAATACATAGAAATCTTTTGCTGCTCTTCTTCATTTTCTACATAAATGATGGGTGCAGTACCACTTAAGACATTATCTTTTGCTTTTCTTAAAGCTACTATTGCTATTATATATCCTGTTACATGTACTTCCATTCTATCACCTCAATTAACAGCTTTTCTCGCGCCCCTTGACTTTGAAGGATACTTTCTTACAGTTTCAATTGCTGGCACATTCTTTATAATTTCCACAAAAGCATCAATATCAGGCTTCATCGCTACCATAACTACAATAATATCTCCATTTTCATTGTTGTTCATAGTAAGAGGAGCTAATTCGGGAGTATCAATATTCATTTTTAATCCCAATTGATTAGCAGCTTCATGGAGAATAGCCTGTCTTATTCCCAAATTGTTTATGGAAATTAAACTATCCAATCCTTTCGGACGTATTATAACAGCCATTCCAAATTTCTCTATTATTTCTCTTCCTTCTTTTAGACCTATATCTGCTAAAACCACATCCTCAACGCACAATAAAGGTCCTTTAAAAACAATCTTTGAAGGAAGAACTTCGGCAATATCTCTAATATAAGCAATTTTCATTACATAACGAGACAAATAAATTGCTAGTCCTCCCACAATTGTCCCTATTATAACACTTTTAGAAAGATAAACTGCCAAAGAAGTAAGAGTAGCTACTGCCATAGCAATATAGTTTCTTGCTTCAAAAATTTTAGCTATATTTTCTATATAAGCTGCTCCTCTTGGAACTAATTCTGTTGCTTCCATTTTTTCTAAACTGGCTCTCTCTATTTCTCTTACTTCTTTAAATTGTTGTGCTGCCAAAGCTAAAAAGGTGACAGCAGTGTACTGTTTTTCAATTAATGCAGGCACAGAAAAAGCTCCTAAAGCAGCTGAAATTACCCCTAAGGTTAAATGAGTCATATAACCTTGAGGATAAGTAGGATACTGCCTATAGTCCACTCTTAAATATATAAAGCGGGCAAGTGTCCCCAAAGCAATTCCACAAACCACAATATTGATATACAATTCATGATTTATGCTCATGGCTCATCTCCTTTTTTTCTCCTAAACTTACCCAAATAACTTGCAAATTCTTTGCGCGTAGCTTTAGAAAACTTGTGATACATCTCTCTCCCACCAGTACTCAAAAACATGAAAGCTACTGCTGATACTACAACAACTCCAATCAAAACCCATATTCCGGTACCTGCAGCTTTATTTTGTCCTGGCAACGGCTTTTGAGTTTTTGTAACTGTACCTACTTGTTTTTGTTCATCGGAACCATATAAAGCTTTTGTCAATATGTCTGCTATTAAAGAAGCTGAAACTTCTGCTCTTTCTCTTGTGTGAGAATAAGTGCCAAATTCTAACAGCAAAGAGTTTGGAGTCAAATCTTGATTGAAATCTCCTTGTCCAAAAAATACATCCTTGATCATGTTTGGATATGTCTTATCCGCAATAGCTTTTATCCTATAGGCTAATTGCTGATTTGCTTTTAAATTAGGGTTGTTCCGTCCTAAGACAATTCTTACGCCTGTAGCATTCTTCCCTGCAATTTTTCGTATATATTCTTTGAAAGGGACTGCATCTCTATGGACATCCAAAAGTAAGTCCGGTTTAAAATCCTTTAAAAGTTTGACTGCTCCAGTTCTTGACCGGCTGTATGCCATAGCATCATGCGGTATATACAAAGTCCTGTCCACTTTGACTGTGACTCCTTTTGCCTCTAAAGCTTTTTGTAAGGCGGCATCTACTTTATATATCCCGCCATGTCCATTGATACTTGCAGCGCCATCTGAAGGAAGATATGATTCATCACTGTGGGTAGAATATATCGCCACTCTCTTTTCACCAGTATTTTCTGCTACTGCCATTGCTTGTGAAATTTCTTCTATGTTAACATCTGGAAGTTTTTCTGTTCGCAAATACTTTGCATAAGCTATATTTTCATTTTTATCCACTTTGAACACTTCATACAATTTATTATCCCCTGATAAATATCTATCCCCTTTATAAACCTCCATTGCAGTCCTGAAAAGCACTTTATTTGTCTTTGCATCATACACTGTGTAATAATCAGGTTGTAATTCAGCCTGCTTCTCTGCATAACTGCTAAAAGCAAAAGATAAAAACACAATAATCAATAAGATTAATATTGTAACTTTATTCATCTTCTTTTTGTTCATTTTTATCACCCTCTTCTTTTTTGTTAGTATCTATCAGGCTGCTAGCCATACCCTCCCTGGGTTCAAGATGCTTTTTAGAAGTACCTCCTTGTATTTTTTCTCTTGTTTCCCCAATTATTTCAGACAAAAACACGGCAATTATCATAGATATAACTACCGAATCGAAAAATCCAGCTCCTCCTATGGGTACTGCTCCTCCTGTCCCTGTCAAGTAGTTTGAAACTGCCTGCATCACATTTGCCAGCATTATTCCCATCACTCCTGCAATAAAAGCACTTCTTCTCGAACGTGAAAAAAGATACGCGATTAAACCTCCAACAATACCATAAATATACTTAGGCTCAATAATCATGGCTTCAGGTTCTGCAGGAAGTATTCGCCCTGCAATAAAAACAGCTATTCCTGTAACAATTGATACTACAACTGCATTTACTCTTTCTCTGGTACTTTCTGCTCTCAAAAAAAGATACACACATACTGCTATAGGAATAGCAGCTCCACCTATGTTTATAGACACAGTTTTGGTTATAGGAATATTAGGTATCAAAGTCCCTATAATCATCCCAATTATCACTAAAAAAGCCCAAGTATCTGTCATTTTCATCCTATCTAATACTCTATGGGCAAATCCGAACAAAACGACCAATCCTGTAATAGAAAGCAAAATATAACTTAATGGCATCAAAATCACTCCTTAACTTTTTTTCTTAAAAATATGTTTTACACAATGCAAAAAAAATATGCAAAAAGCGCTCACTTCTTCGAGTGAGCGCTTTTTGCATTTCAATTTAAATCTATATGTTCACCGGTATCTAGGTAGATTACCCATTCACATATATTAGTTGCATGGTCAGCAATTCTCTCAAGATAACGAGCAACAAACAAAAATTGAGTTGCCTGGTCAATGTTTCTAGGGTCTTCCATCATATATGTCAAAAGTTCTCTAAAAATCTGTTTGTAAAGAGCATCTACTATATCGTCTTTTTCGCCAATAGCTCTTGCCAGCTCTAAATCTTGTCGTACGTAGGAATCCAAAGACATTTTGACCATTTCTCTTACAATTTCTGCCATTCTAGGAATATCGATTAAAGGTTTTATATACTTTTGATGAGCAATCCGCAACGTAGTCTTTGCTATATCTACTGCATGATCTGCCATTCTTTCTAAATCTGTAACAATTTTAAGGCCCGTCAAAACTATTCTCAAATCCCTTGCAATCGGCTGCTGTGTGACCATGATTTTTGCACACTTATTATCAATTTCTACTTCTATTTTGTCTATCCTGTCATCGTCATCTATAACTTTCTGAGCTAATTCTGTATCATGGTTTACTAAAGAAGCAATGGCATTTGCTATGGCCTCTTCTACAAGGCTACCCATTTTCAATACGTCATAATGGAGTTCCTCTAATTCTTTTTCAAAATGGGTGCGATTCACTGTGTCACCTCCTTTAACCGAATCTACCAGTAATGTAATCTTCTGTTCTTTTATCTTTAGGATTATAAAATACTTGATCTGTTGGTCCACTTTCAATTAATTCACCATTTAGGAAAAACGCAGTATAATCAGACACTCTTCCTGCCTGTTGCATATTGTGAGTTACTATTATTATTGTATATTTATTTTTAAGTTCCTCAATTAATTCCTCTATTTTCATAGTAGAAATAGGGTCTAACGCAGATGTAGGCTCATCCATCAAAATTACTTCTGGCTCTACTGCCAATGTCCTAGCAATGCAAAGCCTTTGTTGTTGACCTCCAGATAAACTAAGAGCCGACTTATGAAGCCTATCTTTTACTTCATCCCATAAAGCTGCAGCTTTTAAACTTTTTTCAACAATTTCATTTAACTTTTTTTTGTCTTTTATACCATGGATTCTAGGTCCATATGCTACATTGTCGTAAACAGTCATAGGAAAAGGATTTGGTTTTTGGAAAACCATTCCTACTTTTTTTCTAAGTTCAATAACATCTACCTCTTTGTATAAGTCTTGTCCATCTAGCAAAACTGTTCCATTTATTTTGACCCCTTCTATAAGATCGTTCATCCTGTTTAAAGTACGAATAAAGGTAGATTTCCCACAACCAGACGGACCTATAAGTGCCAAAACGCTATTTGCTTCTACATCCAAATTTATTTTTTTAAGGGCCTGGACCTCACCATAAAATAAGTCCAACTCTCTGACCTCTATTTTTTTCATTTGTCAGTCATTCCCCTTCCTATTAGCTATATTATACCATTTTATTTTTCGCCTGTCATTCTTTTATATAATGTACTTCCTAACCATCTAGCAAGGATGTTGAAAATCAATACCATTAGCAATAAAACTGCTGCTGCACCGTCTGCAATCTGTCTTGCATCAGGTGCTAACCCCTCACTATTTACCTTCCAAATATAAACAGCTAAAGTCTCTGCAGGTCTAAAGATATTTAAAGGCGAGGTAGGACTTGAAGGATTTAAGTTTGAAAAATTCAAGGCAGGGCTGCTCATACCTGCAGTATACAATAAAGCAGCAGCTTCTCCAAAAATTCTTCCAGCAGTTAAAATTATCCCGGTTATAATTCCAGGCATTGCAGCAGGCACTACAACTTTTACAATTGTTTGCCATTTTGTGGAACCTAAAGCGTAACTTGCCTCTCGCAAACTATTAGGCACACTTCTAATTGAATCTTCACTTACTCTTGTCATTACAGGAAGATTTAACACCGTAAGAGCAAGAGCTCCTGCAATGAGGGAATAACCCCATCCAGTCATAGTTACAAACACTAAAAGTCCAAAAAGACCTACTACAATAGAAGGCATTGAAGATAAAGTTTCTACTGACAATCTTATAAGTTCTGTTAATAGACCTGGCTTTGCATACTCTGCCATATAGATTCCTGCACCTAAGCCTATAGGAACAGAAATTATCAAAGTTATTATTAATAATTCTAACGAATTAAAAAGCTGTGGCCCTATGCCTCCTCCTGCTTCCATAAATTTTGGAGGGGAAGTTAAAAAATCTATATTGAGTTTAGTTCTCCCTTGATATAATATATAACTTATTAATGAAACCAAAAACAAGATTAAAAACACAGCAACAGCATAGAAATATATAGTCGCTATTTTGTCATACAGCTTGGATTTCATTTATACATTCCCCTCCTGCCAACTAATTTGATAATAATGATAAAAGTAAAAGATATTATGAGAAGCAGTAATGCTAAAGACCAAAGTGCATCATTCCACACAGAACCCATTGCTGTATTTGCCATGTCCATTGTAATAATAGAGGTTATAGTACTCATAGGCTCTAAAAAAGATTTGGGAATAACTGGACGATTACCTATAACCATTTGAACTGCCAAAGCTTCTCCAAAAGCCCTTGCCAAACCCAAAATAATTGCTGTTAAAATTCCCGATTTCGCAGCAGGAATGACAACATGTCGTATTGTCTGCCATCTTGTCGCCCCAAGAGCATAACTGGCTTCTCTTATTTCCACAGGTAATGACCTTATAGCATCAGTACTAACACTAGTAATTGTTGGAAGCGTCATAATGGTAAGGACTAATATACCTGCCAATAAACTAAAGCCCAATCCTCCAAAATGTTTACTTATAAAAGGAACTAATACAGTAAGGCCAACCCATCCGTATACGACAGAGGGAATACCAACAAAAATCTCAATAGCTGGTTGCAATATTTTTTGTCCTAATTTTTTTTCAATCTCTACCATAAAAATTGCAGAGGAGACTCCCAGAGGTGCACTTATCATAATTGCAAAAGCAGAAACAAGAATAGACCCTATTATAAATTGCAAAGACCCGACAGCAGGTACCTCTCTATCCGGATTCCAAGTGGTAGAAAACAAAAACTCTTTTATCGAGATGCCATCTTTTATGAAAGTAGAAAGGCCTTTAGATGTCACAAATAAAAATAGTGAAACAGTAATAATTATTAACAATAAAGCAGAGATGAAAACGATAGCCTTTCCAAACGAATTAACCAATTTCCGCTTTCTTTCATAATTTTTATCAACTGTCATGTGCTTTCCCCCATTTAAGAAATTATAATGACAATAATGGCACTTCTTTTATAGTATCAACTCTAAAAAAAAAATTCATTAAATTTATGTTAAATATGTGTTAAATCTATGTTAAATCGATATCTATATCTCTATATATATTAAAAAAGGAACTGACATTCATGTCAGCTCCTTTTTTAATTATTTTCTATTTTGTTTTCATCTCACTAACAGGTATAAATCCCACCTTAGGAACAAGTTCTTTTTGTACTTCATCTGACATCATGAAATCTAAGAAAGCTTTAACTGCACCAGTAGGTTCTCCTTTTGTGTACATATGCTCGTATGACCAAATAGGATACTTGCCATCTATTATGTTTTGGGCCGTTGGTTCTACTCCCTCATATTTTAGAGCTTTAACAGTATCATCCACGTAGGATAAAGCAAGATAACTTATAGCTCCTTTTGTGTCAGCAACTGCTTTTTTAACTGCACCTGATGAATCCTCTGTCAAAGCAAAACCTTGAGCTTCTTCTTGTCCCTTTAATACCACTTTTTTGAATGTAGCCCGAGTCCCTGAACTTGCAGGTCTATTAATAATAACTATTTTCATATCTGACCCGCCAACATCTTTCCAATTTGTTATTTTCCCTGTAAAAATGTCTATTAATTGTTGTTGAGTTAAATTATCAACTGTAACATCTTTATTAACAACTACAGCAAAACCTACAATCGCAACTTTATGATCTACTAAAGATTTGGCTGTGTTGGCATCTAATTTTTCTTCAGCAAAAATATCAGAATTTCCAATATCAATTGCCCCTTGAACTACTTGTGTCAATCCTGTACCACTACCACCGCCTTGCACTGTTATCGCTACATTAGGATATTTTTCCATAAACATTTTAGCTGCTTGTTCAGCCAATGGCTGTAACGCTGTAGAACCAGCAACTGTTATATTACCTGACAGGTTACCAGAATCTGCACTTTGAGGTTGTTTTGAGCCACACGCAGCAAAAGTAAAAAAACTTGCAATTAACAGTACTACAATAGCAACTTTCGCAAATCGACTATTTAACATTAAAGCACCTCCAAAATTCCTTAAATTTTTTGTACAACTACATTGTAACAGTCTATTGTAAAGTCAATATTAAGATATTGTTAAGTCTTTGTTAAATCAGCTTTGTTGAATTTTATAATAAATTTTGTACCTCTCCCCACTTCACTTTCTACAAAAATTTCCCCTTTCATAGATTCCACGATATGTTTAACTATAGCAAGTCCCAATCCTGTACCACCTAATTTTCTTGAGCGACTTTTGTCAACTCGATAAAATCTTTCAAAAAGCCGAGGAATATTTTCTTTTGAAATACCAATGCCGTTGTCTTCTACTTCAATAATTATTTTATCCCCCTCTTCTCTGGTAGATACTTTTACAAATCCTCCCTCTTGAGTGTATTTTATACCGTTATCTATTAAATTGATCATCATCTGATGAAATCTATCTTTATTAGTATTTATCACCAAATCAGTACAATTTAAATCTTTTTTTAACGTTATATTTTTATTTCTCGCGACCTTGTCCATTATATATAATATATCCTCTATCTCATTATCTAATTCTATTTCTTCTGTCGGATAACCTTCTTTAACATTTTCTATTTCAGAAAGAGTGAGTATATCGTTTATAAGTCTTGTAAGTCTTTCAGACTCAAAATCAATTATATCTAAAAATTTATCCCTTGCTTCAGGATTCTCAATAGCACCATTTCTTAAAGTTTCAATAAAGCCTCTAATAGAAGTCAAAGGAGTTCTTAGCTCATGGGACACATTTGCAACAAATTCGCTTCTTATTTTTTCCAATCTTCTCATTTCTGTAATATCATCTATTATTAACACAAAACCCAAATTTTGATGGGAAATTGGATGAAGAATTGGACTGGTATACACTTTGAGGTGCTTGTTGAAAACATTTAGTTCTAAACTTCTGGAAGGGGAATTTTTATTTTTCTTAACATCTTCAAAAAGGTCATGTAATTTACTATTTCTTACAACTTCTAAGATATGTCTTCCAATTAAATCTTTCTCTTTTATATTTAGAATTTTCCTCGCAGCATCATTTATAAGTAATATTTTCTCATTATCATCAAAAGCGATAACCCCATTTACTATACTTTTTAAAATGGCTTCTAATTTTGCATTTCTGTCATTTAATTCCTCTATCGTTTCTTTTAATTTATAAGACATAGAATTTACTGCAAGAGAAAGTTCTTTTATTTCATCAATAGAATTGCTTTCAAGTTCATGACTGTATATACCATTTGCAATATCCTTTGTAATTTCAGTTATTTCTTTTATTGGTTCTACTATATTTTGTATAAATCTATAACTTAAAAAACCTGTTACTAAAATTCCTAATAAAATAGCAAAAATAAATTTGGTCGTTGGAACATAACCTAAAAAAAATATGGCAACTATTAAAATTCCAAGTAGGTTTATAAAAAACAATTTATAATAGGATTTCTTTAGCATCACACTTCACCTTTATCTTTTAGCTTATATCCAATTCCTCTTACAGTTTCAATATACACAGGAGATTTATCATCGTCTTCTATCTTTTTTCTTAAATGCCTGATATGGACATCAACAGTTCGAGTTTCTCCAGCATATTCATATCCCCATACTTTGTCTAAAAGATAGTCTCTAGTTAATACTTTGCCCATATTTTGAGACAAAAGTTTTAAAAGCTCAAACTCTTTTAAAGTCAATTCTAAGACTTTCCCTTTTTTATAAACCAAATGCTTTCCAGTATCTATAACTATATCACCAAATTTTATTATTTCTTCTTTTTCTTCTTCTGGTTGCTGGGTTCGCCGAAGAACGGCTTTAATTCGAGCTAACAATTCTCTTACGCTGAAAGGCTTTGTTATATAATCATCGGCTCCCAACTCCAATCCCAATACTTTATCAAATTCTTCGCTTTTTGCTGTTAACATTATTATCGGTATATTTTTCGTTTCATCATTCTTTTTTAAAATTTTACATATTTCCAGTCCATCCACATCTGGCAACATCAAATCTAATATAACCAAATCGGGTTTTCCTTCAAGTGCTTTATCCAAGCCTTCTTTTCCATTTTCCGAAGTAATAACTTTGTATCCTGCTGCTTCCAAGTTGTATCTTAAAAGTTCCAATATATGAATTTCATCTTCTATAACCAAAACCGTATAGGCCATTTTGACACCTCCAGATAATATGGCTTGTACACATTTGAAACAAAAAATAAAATTATGTCTTTTCTTTTTTTGTCTCATTCTCTTTAAGAAGTTTCTTAAGTTCATCCATAAAAGTATTTATGTCTTTAAACTGCCTATAAACAGAAGCAAATCTGACATAAGCTACTTCATCTACATTTTTAAGTTTTTCCATTACCATTTCTCCGATTTCGGCGGAGGTTATTTCCCTTTCCATTGAATTTATTATTCTTTTGTCAATTTCATCTGTAATTTCTTCTAAGACCTTTATAGGCACGGGCCTTTTTTCGCAAGCTTTTATCATGCCTTTTAATATTTTATCTCTGTCATAGACTTCTCGGCGATTGTCTTTTTTTATTACAAGTATAGGCAATTGTTCTACTTTCTCATAAGTAGTAAATCTCTTCCCACATTTTAAACATTCCCTTCTTCTCCTTATAGAAGTGTTATCATCTGTAGGTCGAGAATCAATAACTTTTGAATCTGGATACCCACAATAAGGGCATTTCATCTTATTACCTCCAACAATTCTTAATTGTTTAATAAAATTATAATAAACTTGTTTTCATTAGTCAAACTTAAGCTTCTCTATCTTTAAAATCTACTAATATTACATCCGTTCCAATCTTTTTTATAGATTCCCACGGCAAGTATATTTCTATATCTTTATTAAAAAACCTAAAAAAACTTGTTTCTTTCGGTATAACAATTCCCTCTACTCTTCCTTCTTCAAGGTTTACTTCAATGTCAATTATATTCCCTAATTTTTCTCCTGTATTTATATCTATAACATCTTTATCTCTTAACTCTGAAGCTTTAATCATCCTCATTTCCCCCTTTTGTCCTTTTCATAAAATTATATGAAAAAATCTAGCTTATCATTCCTGATAAGCTAGATGTATTTCCTCATGTGATTTAAAGCCGCTTTTTCTAATCTTGAAACTTGTGCTTGAGATATTCCTATCTCTTTTGCTACCTCCATCTGGGTTTTCCCTTCAAAAAATCTCATCGTCAATATCATTTTTTCCCTTTCGCTTAGTTTTTGTATTGCTTCTTTTAATGCAATTTTCTCTAGCCACACTTCATCCATATTCTTGTCATCGCTTACTTGATCCATCACATAAATTGCATCTCCACCATCATGATATATAGGTTCAAACAAAGAAACCGGTTCTTGAATAGCATCAAGAGCCATTACTACTTCTTCACGTGTAAGGTCAAGCTCTTTAGCTATCTCGCCTACTGTCGGCTCTTTGGAATTTTCCGATACTAATTTGTCTCTTACCTGTAATGCTTTATAGGCTATATCTCTTAAAGAGCGGCTCACCCTTATAGGAGTGTTATCTCTTAAGTATCTTCTTATTTCTCCAATTATCATTGGAACAGCGTAAGTAGAAAATTTTACATTTTGATCTAAGTCAAAATTGTCAATAGCTTTTATAAGCCCTATACATCCTACTTGAAACAAATCATCTACGTATTCCCCGCGATTATTAAATCTTTGAATAACACTTAGTACCAATCGCAAATTGCCATTTATAAATTCTTCTCTTGCTTTTTTGTCTCCATTTTTCATCCGTATCAATAGTTCTTTTTGCTTAGAAGGTTTTAAAACAGGTAACTTAGAGGTATTGACACCGCAAATTTCAACTTTGTTATTCATAAATCCTGCCCCCACATGTTTAGCTTATTAACAGTATTGCCGGCAGGATAAAAAAATATACAGAAAAGCTTAAACTAGTCTATTCAATTCTTTTTTTAATCTTTTTAAAATCTTTTTTTCTAAGCGAGAAATATAGGACTGTGAAATTCCCAACATATCTGCCACTTCTTTTTGAGTCTTTTCTACTCCACCCTCTAATCCAAATCTAAGTCCTATTATCTTTTTTTCTCTATCTGGTAATTTCTTTAATGCAGAAGTCAATAATTCCTTTTCTACTTCATCTTCGATATATTTATAAACTGTTTCGTTATCAGTGCCTAAAATATCTGAAAGCAAAAGTTCATTTCCATCCCAATCTACATTTAAAGGTTCATCAAAAGAAACCTCTAATTTAGTTTTGCTATTCCTTCTTAAATACATTAATATCTCATTCTCAATGCATCGAGAAGCATAAGTAGCTAATTTTATTTTTTTCTTAGGATTGAAAGTATTAATAGCTTTTATAAGTCCAATCGTGCCAATAGATATTAAATCTTCGATTCCTACTCCTGTGTTTTCAAATTTTTTTGCTATATATACTACCAATCTTAAATTTCTTTCAATAAGTACCGTTTTTGCTTCATTATCTCCTTTTTCCATTTTTGAAATTAAATATATTTCTTCTTCTACAGAAAGAGGTGGAGGTAATGCTTCACTTCCTCCAATATAAAATATGCCTTCAGATAAATCTAAAAAATCAAGGATTTTTTTCCACAACAATAGCATTTCTATTTTTACTTTTGTTTTTAGTTGCACTTCCAACACCCCCATTATACTAAAATTTCTGGTGCTAACAACGCCGCATAATTACCATATTTATCTATTTGGCTTTTGTATACTCCTACTATTACATTCCTTATCTCTTTTTCACCTACCACTAATTTATCTGGCTTAAATCCTAACATTATTCCTTTAGACTGTCCTACTGATATAAAGGGTATTAACCTTATCCTTGATAACCATCTTTCCTCTTTCAAAACTTCAAAAATTTTGCTAAAATCTATCTTCTCTTCATTTAATAAAATTTCCATATTATCAGGAAGTATATTTTTCATAGCCAAAAACTCTACTACCACAACAGGCGATTTAGTTAAAGGGTCGTATAATCTATTTCCAGTATCTAACAATCCTTTTATCTCTATTTGTTTTTGAAAAATTTCTATTTTTAGGCTGTATAACATTTTTTCCTCTTTTGATTTTCTCACTATATAATCCCAATTAGTATAGAAAAGTAAAATAGCTATCAATATTCCAATCCATAAACTGTGTAAATTAAATTTTGCCGTATACAAAACTGCAAAAATTGTCCCACCTATCGCAAAAGAAATTAGATAAAAAACTGCTAAAATTCTCAAAAATTCTTTTAATGTTTTTGGAGTAAATGCCATATATATTATTAAGAGAGATAAAATAATTTTTGCGAAAACTTCGTGAATCATCTTATAAGGTAACAAAAAAAATATTAGGACATAACACGCTCCCAATAATGCACCTAAAAAAAGCTTAATAGGTTTGCTGCCCTTTTTAGAAAATTTTCGTGTAAGGGATAAAATAAGATAGTTAATAATTAAATTTTCGAAAAAAATTACGTCTAAATACATTCATACCATCCCCGGGGACACTTTTAATCCTTATACAATGTATATTCCCATTTGCTTATTTTATTCATATTATAAAATAAAAATCTCAAATTTATTGTAATATTTTGGTATAAAAATAAGGTTGTTTTTGTAGAATTTTTGCATAAAAAAATCTGCAAAGAAACCTTTGCAGATTTATCGTCTCCCTCTTCTTAAAAAAGTAGGTATATCTAAATCATCACTCTCTATAACATTTTCTAATTTTACTTCAGGCTCCCTAGTGTCTTTTTTCTTTGCTGTATCCTTAGATTTTTCATTTC
The DNA here is from genome assembly GCF_000445185.1 of Thermoanaerobacter sp. A7A. GTDB lineage: Bacteria > Bacillota > Thermoanaerobacteria > Thermoanaerobacterales > Thermoanaerobacteraceae > Thermoanaerobacter. The sequence continues at coordinate 26,206 of NZ_AVAF01000114.1, read as the reverse complement.
TTTCAAATCCTGTAGCTATAACAGTAATCCTTATTTGGTCCTCTAATGCCTCGTCTATTACTGCACCAAATATAATATTTGCATCAGGGTCTGCAGCTTCATAGATAAAATTAGCCGCTTCATTAACTTCAAATATGGTTAAATTTGGACCTCCTGCAATATTAAGTAATATTCCTCTTGAGCCTTCAATTGAAGTCTCTAATAATGGACTATGGATTGCTTGTTTCGCTGCCTCAGTCGCTTTATTTTCCCCAGAAGCTATACCTATTCCCATATGTGCAAGTCCTGTATTTGTCATAATAGTTTTAACATCAGCAAAATCCACATTTACAAGTCCAGGGACTGCGATAAGGTCGGATATACCTTGAACACCCTGTCTTAAAACATCATCTGCTAATTTAAAAGCATCAATCATTGAAGTCTTTTTTTCAACAACTTGCAATAATCTATCATTAGGAATAGTAATAAGAGCATCTACATGTTTTTTAAGTTCTTCAATGCCCATTTCTGCATGGGCCATCCTTTTTCTCCCTTCAAAGGTAAAAGGCTTGGTAACTACTCCTACAGTCAAAATTCCTAATTCTTTTGCTATTTCCGCCACAACAGGAGCCGCTCCTGTTCCTGTGCCTCCTCCCATGCCAGAAGTGATAAATATCATATCAGCACCTTTTATAACTCGTTCTATTTCTTCTCTAGATTCTTCAGCAGCTTTTTTCCCAATTTCAGGGTTTGCTCCTGCTCCTAACCCTTTTGTTAATTTTTCACCAATTTGTATTTTTATTTCAGCTTTCGATAAATAAAGAGCCTGCTTGTCTGTATTAATTGCAATAAACTCAACACCGCGAAGGCCAGCATCAATCATTCGATTTACAGCATTTCCGCCTCCACCACCAACTCCTATTACTTTAATAGCAGCAAATTGTTCCATATCAGTTTCTATACCTATCACAAAAAACCCTCCTCTTTACGCCCAAAAATCGCTAAATATTTCTTTGAGTTTATCAACTAATTTAGAACTCTTTTTCTCTTTTTTATCAGTCGGTTGGACATTATGCATAAACCTCTTATTGTTATATACATATTTTACCACTCCTACCCCTGCCGAGTAAATAGGAGTTGCTACTCCGATATTTTGCGGAGAACCAATGCGAATGTTTCTATTAAAAATTTTTTGTGCCAACTCTATATTTCCCTTTAAAAAGGAAATGCCTCCACCTGTTATGACTACATTTGTAACAATGTCTTCCAGAACTTTTGCTTCTTCCAATCTCTCATACACAAGCATTAAAAGTTCAGAAACCCTCGCTTCTATTATATCAGATATTTCATTTACATCTGTAGCTGATTTGCTTTTACCTGCTAAACTAGCAATTTTAATTGGTTCCAGCTTTTCAGGGGATAATTTTTCTAAAGTTCCATATTTCTTCTTTATATTTTCGGCTTCTTCAAAAGAAATCTTTAACCCTATAGATAAATCGTTTGTGATATGCCATCCACCGACTGCTATCATAGATGAATAAATAAGGCTGCCATACTTAAAAACAGAAATATCAGTCACTCCTGCACCCACATCAATTAATGCAACCCCCAACTCTTTTTCATCTTTTAAAAGTACTGCTTCGCCCGTAGCTAAAGGGCCTACAATTATTCCTTCTACCTCTAACCCTGCTTTTTTAACGCACTTTTCCATATTTTGAATAGCGGTAACACTACCTGTTACTATAGCGGCATTTACCTCTAACCTTATACCCGCCATTCCAACAGGGTCTTTTATTTCCCCATACCCATCCACAATATATTCTAATGGTATAACATCGATAATTTCTTTATCAGAAGGAATAGCAATGATTTTAGCAGCTTGTAAAACTCTATCCACATCTTGTTTTGTTATTTCTCTATCTTCTCTCGATACTGCTACTACTCCATTGTTTTTATATATAGTCGTCAACCCTCCATATATTTTCAAATACACAGAGGATATTTTTTGGTTGGCCATTCTTTCCGCTTGCTCCACAGACTTTTTTATAGAATAGGCAGTTTCATCTATATCTACAATAACCCCTTTTTTAACCCCATAACACGGATAATAGCCAATCCCAACAATATGCAGTTCTCCATTTTTATCCCCTTCTCCAATAATTGTACATACTTTAGATGTGCCAATGTCTAAACCAACTATTAAATCACCCATTATCAAATCCTCCTTCAGGAGACTGCTATCTTTTTCGCATCTTGTCTATCAGATATCTCCTTATATATGCAAAATTGACAAATAGCCTGCTTCCAAATACAAAAATTGCCGCAAGATAAATAGGAACTCCTAACACATCTCCAATATAAGCAAGGCCTCCTGCCAATATCGCATTGCCAAAAAAGCCAGTTATAAAAATAAGATTATCAAACTTCTCTTCAAGACTAGCTCTAATACCACCAAAAACTGAATCCAACGCTGCAAGAATAGCAACAGATAAATAAGAAACATAAGTGCTGGGGATATTAATTGGCAAAATAAAACCTATCACTATTCCTATTAATAAACTAACTATTATAATATAAGCCATTACTTGTTCTCTCCTTCAACTAAAGGTTTTGCATATCTAAACTTTATCACTCCGTCATATTTTTTAATCAATATATTGTCCGATTTTTTGATATTTACCTCTATTCCCCAAGTAGCTAAAGTATCTACTACTCCACCCTTTAGCTTAAGAGCAGCCTCTAATGTATCAGGGTCTCCAATAGCCTTTATGACATACGGCGCAGAAAAACGCACAGAATTTACATTTACTGTAGGACCAACGCACCTAATTTCTGAAGTAGCAATTAATCTTTGGTCATTTAAAGATATGGCCTCCGCTCCTGCCGCTCTTAGCTCATTTACAACTCGCAATAAGTCCCCATCGTGGACCAGAAATAAATTAGGGTCTTGTCCTGGGGGAACGGCTTGTTTGCTATCATTTATAGTTACAATTACTCCTGGACCTTGAAGGTCAGTCAGTCCTGCTAATTCTTTATATTTTTCTACATCATTTTTCAAAGTTTGAGTAATTACGCTATTCTTGGACGCAGAATCTTCGTAAGCATTTATTTTTGCTTCTAAATCATTAATCTGTTTTAGAAGAGCATCTTTTTCTGACTGCAGTTCCTTTAATTGAGCTGCCAATTCTTCTGCTCTCTGCACAGTAACTACGCCGCTTTTTTTTACTATTTTAAATTGAGTAGAAAGCATTATTCCTAATACTATTGAAACTAAAGCTACGGAAATATATACACTTTTTTTCATAAGTACCCCCATCCTCTATGGCATAAATACTGGATTGCTGTCTCCAATAATTTGAATTGTACCTTTATGATACCCTTTTTCAACCAAATCTTTTAATATTAATTCGGCAAATTTGAAAGAATAATTAATATCAGAAGGATTGTCAAAAGATATATCTATGCCATTTTTTGTAACTAATATAATTTGTCTTTCATTCACATATTTTATAACAGAACAAAAATCAGTACCTTCTATGAGTTCTAAAAGCGTTCCCAAATAACTTTTTTCAAAAATATCATTCAACTTTTTGCCAATTTGATATTTATCAACTTTTATTCCTTCTATAACAGGAAGTTCAGGGTTATACTCGTCCTTTTTTATTACCACTCCTTCTTTATCTATCATTAAATAGTCTTTTTGATATTTGACTTGTGCAACTATTTGTCTTTCTTTTATAAATATTTCTACAGTGGCAGGATATTGAATTTTTACTTTACTCTCCCTTATATAGGGGTTAGCAAGTAAATTACTTTCTATTTTTTTAGGATTAACTTTAAAAATATTCATTCCATAATCAATCATAGCTAACTCTTTAATATCATTATAAGATAAAATTCGATTGCCTACAACTTTTATAGTTTTAATCTCAAAATAATTTGAATGAAACATAAAAAGGTAAATCAAAACTATAAATATCAAGGTCGCAAACATAAATATTAAAAACCTCTTTTTAAAAGCACTTTTAACCATTAAACCATCCCCTGCTTGTACTTTTCTTTTGCATATGTAAAACAGCATGACGCTGTTTTACATTATTCTTACAATATCCCCTCCCACACTTTTCAAAGCCTTTTCGATTGATTCATATCCTCTATCAATGTGTTCTGCTTCTTCTACTATTGTTGTACCTTTTGCCCCCAAACCTGCAATAATCAAAGCAGCTCCTCCCCTTAAATCTCTTGCTACTACTTTTGCACCCATTAACTTCTCAACACCACGTATTACTGCTACTCTTCCTTCCACTTTTATATCTGCTCCCATTCGTATAAGTTCTTCCGTGTATTTAAATCTATTATCAAATATTGTCTCTGTAATAATAGATGTTCCCTCTGCTACAGACAAAACCGAAACCATCTGGGGCTGTAAATCTGTGGGAAAGCCAGGGTATGGCAATGTAACAATCATATCTACTGCTTTGGGGCGCTTATCGCATATAATTTTTATATAATCATTTCCAGCATGTATTTCGCATCCCGTTTCTCTCAATTTTGACAACAATGGTTCTAAATGTTCTTTTAAAGCATTTACTACTGTTAATTCTCCTTGTGTCATCACCGCAGCACAAAGATAAGTACCCGCAACAATTCTATCTGAAATTATGGTGTATTCCGCATCATGCAATCTTTTTACTCCTTCTATGATAATCGTGTTGGTACCAGCTCCTGATATTTTAGCCCCCATAGAGTTTAAAAAATTCTGCAAGTCTTCTATTTCCGGTTCTTTTGCCGCATTTCTAATGATGGTGACGCCTTCTGCAAAAACTCCCGCCAACATGATATTTTCTGTGGCTCCTACACTAGGAAGGTCTAAGTGAATTTCATTTCCTCTTATCTTCCCACCTTCACATTTAATATATCCATAAGATTCTTCCACTTTAACTCCTAATCTTCTCAAACCCTTAAGGTGTAAATCTATAGGTCTGTGTCCTATATCACAACCTCCTGGAAAACTCATCAAAGCTTTTTTGTTTCTTGATATTAAAGCCCCCATCAAAAATATAGATGACCTCATGGTTCTCATTAAGCTATCAGGTATTTCACTATCTTTTACATCCCTTGCATCTACAATAATGTCTCTGCCTTTAAAAGTTACCTTACAACCTAAATGTTCTAAAATTTCTATCATTGAATAAACATCTTTTAATTTAGGACAATCATGTATTACAGAAATCCCTTCATTTAAAATTGATGCTGCAAGGATGGGTAAAACAGAATTTTTAGCGCCATTTACCTTTAACTCACCATATAGCCTGTTCCCTCCATTAATTTTAAATTTCCCCATCTTATCACCCCTAAATTTAATACAGCTTACAACATATACTATGCATAAATAGGATGGGGTGTTACATAAGGTATTAAGTTATGCTTTTTATAAGCTTGTATATCTTCTCCGCAGCATCAATTTTAGAAATTTTTCGTGCATTATCTCTCATTTTTAAAAGTACTTGAGGATTATCCAAAAGATATTTGATTTTTTTGTATAATTCTTCTGCTATCAAATCCTTTTCTAAAATAACATAAGAAGCTCCGGCTTTTTCTAACACCCGGGCGTTATACTCTTGGTGATTATTAGCAACATAAGGAGAAGGAATCAAAATAGAAGCAACACCTTTTGCAGTAATTTCTGCCAAAGTAATAGCCCCAGCCCTACAGATTATAATATCTGCGGCAGCATATACATCCTGCATATTGTGACAATAAGGAATTATTTTAACTGTTTCATCTATGTCTATAGTTTCAGTTTTAACTTTTTCCAACACTTTTTCATATTGATTAGCACCCGTAATTATTAAAACTTGCAGGTTTTTATCTTTCAATTTTAAAAACTCTACCATTGTAGAATTGATTTTCTCTGCCCCTCTGCTCCCTCCAACTGATACTATTAAAGGATTATCAGAATAAAAACCCAAATTTTTTAAACCTTCCTCTTTAGTAACTTTTAGCAATTCTCTTCTAATTGGATTACCTGTTACCACAACTTTTTCTTTATTTTTAAAATATTTAACTGATTCTTCAAAACTTACCGCTACTACCTTCACAAACCGTGATAGTACCTTATTTGTAAAGCCTGGAAAAGCATTTTGTTCATGAATCAAAGTAGGTATCCCTTTTAAAGCCGCCATCATTAAAACAGGGCCACCAACATATCCTCCTGTTCCAATTACTACATCTGGTTTAAATTCTTTTAAAATATCATTTGCTTCCTTAAGCCCCACCATTGCTTTATAAATAGTTTTTAATGTATCTAATGATAATTTCCTTTTAAATCCTTGCACAGTAATTGTCTTTAAATCAAAACCTTCTCTTGGTACTAACTCATTCTCTAAACCTTTTTTTGTACCTACAAATAAAATTTGAGCATCTTTTTCATTTTTTAATATTTCCTTAGCAATGGCTATGGCAGGATAAATATGTCCTCCAGTACCTCCACCAGCAAACAAATATTTCAATTATCATCAACTCCTATCTAAATTTGCAGATCGTGAAATATTTAATAGTATGCCTACTCCTGCCATCATAATAACAGTAGAAGTACCTCCATAACTTATAAAAGGAAGGGACACCCCTGTAGGTGGCATAGAAGAAGTTACAACCGCAACATTTATAAGTGTTTGAACTCCTATAAGACTTGTAATTCCTGTAGCTAAAAGACATCCAAACATATCTGGAGCTTTTGCTGCCACTCTCAAACCTCGCAAAATAAGGTATAAAAACATCAAAAGTATAGTAACTGTACCCACAAGTCCTAATTCTTCTCCAATTATGGCGAATATAAAATCATTGTAAGGCATAGGCAGATACATGAGTTTTTGCCTGCTTTCTCCAAGTCCTACTCCGAATAATCCTCCAGAGCCTAAAGCATAAAGGGATTGTACAATTTGATACCCAGATTTTTGAATATCTTGCCATGGATTTAAAAATGTAAATACCCTTTCCCGTATATACTTAAAAGATGAAAAAACAACAACTGCTGCCCCAATTCCTGCTCCAAATAAAGCTCCCATAAAAGATAATTTAGCACCTGCTACAAAGAGAATTATTACAGCCACAATGAATATAATACCAGCTGTACTAAAATTAGGCTGTAACATTATAAGGCCAAAAAACAATCCTGCCAATCCTAAAACAGGCATAACTCCTTTTTTGAAACTTTTTGCATAATCAGGATGTTTGTCAAAATATTTTGCAAAGTATATAATAAGAGCATATTTTGCCACTTCAGAAGGCTGTATTGTAAAGCTTCCAACTCCTATCCATCTGGTCGCATTATATCTTTCAACTCCTATTCCAGGAATTAAGACTGCAACAAGCAATCCAATCGAAATAATAAGCAAAGGGCCAGCTAACTTCTTTAAAATAATGTAATCAAAATTCATCATAAAAACCATAGCAAAAAAACCTAATATTACCCATAACAATTGCCTTTTCAAAAAATAATAAGGGTCATTGTACATGTACTCAGCACTGGCAGAACTAGCACTAAAGACCATAATTACACCAATGGAGACTAATATTAAAACTACGAGTAAAATGCCGTAATCCACAGGATACTTTTTTTTCATTATTTTACCTCCTTAACTCTGCCACTGCCTTTTTAAAGATTCTTCCCCTCTCCTCAAAATTCCTAAACATATCCCAACTGGCACAAGCTGGTGACAAAAGTACACTATCCCCCTCTTTCGCACTTTCATAAGCTTTTTTAACAGCTTCTTCTAGAGTACTAGCAAAAAATATGTCATCTTCAGGATAAGAATACTTCCTTGCAGTATCTCTGATTTTTTTTGCAGTTTGCCCTATCAAAATCAATTTCTTTACTTTCCCATTAAAGGCTTTTACAAACTCATCAAATTCACTACCTTTATCATAACCACCAGCAATTAAAACTATAGGGGTTTTTAGCGCTTGTATCGCTTTAATTGAGGCGTCTGGGTTAGTCCCTTTAGAATCGTTGTAAAATTTTATACCATTTATTTCATCAACAAACTCAATCCTATGTTCTACACCTTTAAAAGTTTTTAAAGTATTTGCAATAACATCTACATTAATACCGGAAAGATATGCTACTGAAGAAGCAGCCAATGCATTCTCTAAATTGTGTTCTCCAGGAATATAAATTTCCTCTATGTCAATAATTTTTTTAGCATTTCCATTAACACCTATATAAATACTTCCATCTTTTACATATGCCCCATTTTCTAATGAACTTTTTCTACTAAAAGGAAAAACTCTGCATTTAGCCTTATTTTTTAGACTCCAAGTAATAGGGTCATCGAAATTTAGAACAGTATATTCATTTTCGCGTTGATTTTCAAAAATTCTTCCTTTTATATCTCTATAATTTTCAAAGGTTTTATGTCTGTTTAAATGATCAGGGGTAATATTTATTATACAGCTTATTTTGGGTTTAAACTCTTTTACAGTCTCTAATTGAAAGCTACTAATCTCTGCTACTATAAAATCTCCTTCTGCTGCTTCCATAGTAGCGTAAATAAGTGGATAACCTATATTTCCAGCAACATATACCTTTCTCCCAGCATTTTTAAACATTTCGCCTAATAAAGTAGTAGTAGTTGTTTTGCCATTTGTACCTGTAATTGCATAAATAGGAGCTTTAGAAAACCTATATGCAAACTCTACTTCTCCCCATACTTCAATTTTCATTTGTTGTGCTGTTTTTACTATATCCGAATCTGTAGGAACACCTGGACTTAAAACAATCAAATCCACACCTTCTAAAAATTCCTTTTTGAATCTACCAAACCTAAAATCTATAGGCAAACTTTTAACTTCTTCTAAATTTTCCTTTAAGACATCATATTCTTTTTCATCATAAGCTATTACTTTTGCTTCTAAGCTATCCAATACTCTACATAAAGCTATTCCACTAACTCCTAAACCTGCTACAAAAATTTTTTTCCCTTTTAGCTCCATAATTTGCACTCCTTAGCTTAAACTATAAAAAGATATAAACATAGCAATTAGAGTAACAATCCAAAAGGCATATACTACATTTTGTTCTTGCCATCCTGACAGTTCAAAATGATGGTGTAAAGGACTCATTTTAAAAACTCTTTTACCAAACAATTTAAAAGACAATACCTGAATAATCACTGAAAAAGCTTCAACCACATAAATAATACCTATCAAGGGCAAAATCAAAGGCAATTTAGTCAAAACCGCGGCAGTAGCTATAGCTCCTCCAATAGCTAAGGAACCAGTATCTCCCATAAAAATTTCCGCAGGATGACGGTTATACCTCAAAAACCCCAACAATCCCCCTGTCAAAGAGGCGCTAAAAGCTCCATAAGTTATATTATTTAAAAATAAAGCTGTCATGGTGAAAAAAGCCATAACAATAAAAGATACACCAGCTGCTAATCCATCAAGCCCATCTGTCAAGTTTACACTGTTTACTGTTCCAACTATTACAAAAACCATAAAAGGAATATATAAATTGCCAAGGTCAATAGTAGTTTTTAAAAAAGGGAAAATCACTTCTGTTCCCACATATTTTTGAGCAAAATATGAAATGATTGTCGCAAGTAAAAACTGTCCAATAAGTTTTTCTCTCGCTTTTAAACCTAAAGGCCTCTTAAAATAAACCTTTAGAAAATCATCTGCAAATCCTATTAAACCATATCCCAAAAAACCTACTAACAAAATAGCCAAATATTTGTTCCAATGAGAAAAAATTAAAGTAGAAATAACTGTGGCTGTAATAAACATTATCCCACCCATTGTAGGGGTTCCGGATTTTTTTAAATGGCTTTTAGGCCCATCTTCCCTTACTTTTTGCCCAAATTTTAATTTTCTAAGATAAGGTATAAAAAGAGGACCAGACACCAAGCTTAGCACAAAAGCAACAACTGTAGCCAAAATTATCTTTTGTAACATTTTACTTTACCCTCTCCAGCAAAAATTGTACTATTTGTTCCATTTTCATACCTCTTGAACCTTTTATTAAAATTGAATCCCCTTCTTTGATAATATCTTTCAACATTTCCTTAACCTCTTTATTAGTGTTACAAACAAAAATAGTATTCTCTTTCATCCCACAAACCTTGGATTCTTCTGCAATATATTTCGCCATATCACCAGAGGTTATCAAAATATCTATATGGCTATCTGCCACCACTTTTCCTATTTCTTTGTGGGCTTCTACTGCATACTCACCTAATTCCAGCATATCTCCCAAAACTGCTATTTTTCTCTTAGCAGGTAAATCCCTTAATACGCTTAAAGCTGCTTTCATAGAATCCGGATTAGCATTATATACATCATCAATAATTTTTATATCACCTTTTTCTATTATATTAAGCCTCATTTTGCCTGGTTGAAAATCTTTTAAAGCCTCTGCCATCTCCTCTACATTGATACCAAACTCTAATCCAACACAAATAGCAGCAAGAGAATTGTACACATTGTGAATACCAGGTACTGAAAGCTTTATTTCCTTCGCCAAATTTTTATATTTTAAAGTATATTTTATATCTTTTTCTCCTTTTTCTATATCGCAAGCTTTAATTTCTCCACTTTTTATACCATATCTGTAATACTTACTTGAATACTGCAGAGGAATTTTTGATAGCATATCATCATCTGCATTTAATACAATCACATTTTCCTCTTTAAAATTTTCAATTAACTCAAGTTTAGCTTTTAATATATTTTCTCTTGAGCCTAATTTTTCGATATGAGCAACTCCTATATTTGTAAAAACTGCTACTTGAGGCTCTGCAATATTCTTTAGCCTCCTAATTTCTCCAAAACCACTCATTCCCATTTCCACTACCGCAATCTGATGAGTATCTTCCAAATTAAAAATTGTCAATGGCAAGCCAATTTCATTATTAAAATTTCCCTCTGTTTTCAAAACTTTACACTTTTTAGACAATATTTGTGCAATCATATCTTTCGTAGTAGTTTTTCCACTGCTACCTGTCACAGCAATAAAAGGAATATTGAATTTTTTTCTATAATAAGAAGCAATTTTATGCAAAGCTTCTAAAGTTTCATTAACGTAAATGACATCAACTGAAAAATCTTTCAAACACTCTACATTATCCAACCTCGCAGTAATAACTGCAATAGCCCCTTTGTCTATTGCATCTTTTACGAAATCTTCTCCATCGTATTTTTCCCCTTTCAAAGGGATAAATAATTCATCTTTTTTGACTTTTCTCGAATCAGTTGAAATTCCTATTACTTTATCCTTTAAACTTCCTTTTATAAATTTTCCCTCAGTAGCCCTTACAATTTCATCTATTAAAAGTTCCATTATTTATTACCGCCTTCAGACAAAATTTCTTTAACTATTTCTCTCTCATCAAAGTGAATAACCTTATCTCCTATAATTTGATAAGTTTCGTGTCCTTTACCTGCAAGTATTATTACATCGTCTTTTTGAGCATTAGTCAGAGCGTATCTTATCGCTTCTTTTCTATTTTCTATTACAACATAAGGGCAATTAGTCTTTTTTATGCCTTCCTCAATTTGTGAAATTATTTCTCTTGGGTCTTCCGAACGAGGATTGTCTGATGTCAAAATGCAAAAATCTGCATATTTTCCTGCAACTTCTCCCATCAAAGGCCTTTTAGTTTTATCCCTATCTCCTCCAGCACCGAAAAGAAGTATTTTTCTTCCAGTTTTATATTCCTTCAATGCCTCCATTATATTCTGTATTCCGTCAGGAGTATGGGCATAATCTATAATCACATAAAAGTCTTTTCCTGTCTCCACCAGTTCAAATCGACCTTTTACTGTGACCTGACTTAAAGCTTCTCTCACACTTCGCAAAGAAATACCAAGAAAATCAGCCACTGTAATGGCAGCTAAAGCATTGTAGACGCTAAAAATTCCTGGAATTTTTAATGAAATCTCTTCTTTTTTATCTTCAATCTGAACTTTAAACTTTACACCATCTAAACTATTCCTAATATCCTTTGCCATAACATAAGCAAAATCTTTTATACCATAAGTCAAAACTTTTGCTTTAGAACTCTCAATCATCATAGAAGAGTATTTATCATCTATATTGATGACCGACGCACTCTTCGCCATCTTGAATAACTTACTCTTTGTCTTAGCATACTCTTCCATGTTCTGGTGAAAATCTAAATGGTCTTGGGATAAGTTGGTAAAAACTGCTATATCAAATTCACATTCGCCTACTCTATTTAATGCTAAAGAATGAGATGATACCTCCATAACCACATACTTAACACCTTTGTTCACCATAATGCTAAAAAGCTCCTGCAAATCCAATGATTCAGGTGTGGTATGTACAGAAGGTATCACTTCATCCCCTATCATATTTTGTATAGTCCCCACTAGGCCCACTTTATTATTTTGCCTTTCTAAAATCGCTTTTAGCATATAAGTAACAGAGGTTTTGCCATTTGTTCCTGTTACACCAATTAAAGTAAGTTTGCTGGTGGGGTTATTGTAAAAATTAGAAGCTATTTTTGCCATGGCAGCTCGAGCATCTTCTACTAATACTGTTGTAATTCCGGGATATTCTTTTATTTCCCTATCTGTAACAACAGCAACTGCCCCATTTTTAATAGCCTCTTCCACATAGAAAATACCATCGGTTTTAAACCCTTTTATAGCGATAAATAAATATTTATTTTTAGATTTACGGGAATCGTAACACACCCCACTGATGTCTATATTAGGATCTCCTTTTATCTCGCAGTTGACTCCTTTTAAAATATCTATAAGTTTCATGTTAGGCCTCCTCACAAAAATATCTAAAAAGCATACCACCACTAAATAGTATAGCACAATTATAGATTTTGCATAGAGGAAGTTTAATTTTCCTTAGGCCTAAACTCCACTTCTACAGTTTCACCTTTTTTCAAAATCGTACCTTCTTTCGGACTTTGATTTACAGCAAAACCACTGCCTTTTATTCTTATTTTAAGTCCTAAAGAATTTAGAATTTCTGTAGCTTCTTTTACGCTCTTACCAGTTAAATCAGGAACTACTACTTCTTGTATTTTTTCAGCATTTAAGTACAAAATAACTTGTGTGTTTTCTTCTACAATTGCTCCTGGTTTAGGCATTTGGTCAAAAACGGTATCTCCATTTCCTTCTATTATAAAATTAAGCTTATTCGACAAAATAATGTTTTCTGCTTCATAAAGTTTCATATTCCTCACATCCGGTACCACAACCGATGCAGGTTTTTCTATTCCTCTTGGCTGTACTTCCAAATATCTTAAGGTATCTTCTAAAATGCTCTTTACTACAGGTGCAGCCAATTGGCTTCCAAAATGGGTTTCCGGATTATTAGGCTCATCTATTACCACCAACACAATAACTTTTGGATCCTCCGCTGGTGCAAAACCTATAAAAGATGCCACATATTTGCCTGGCATATATTTTTCTGTAGTACCAGTCTTTCCAGCTACATCAAATCCTTCAATATATCCTGCTTTGCCTGTTCCCTCTGACACTACACTTTTTAGTATTTCTCTCATTGTAGAAGAGGTCTGTTCAGGAATGACTTGCCTCACTACTTTTGGTTTAAATTCCTTCACTACTTTTCCATTTGAATCTACAATTGATTTCACAATTAGAGGTTGCATCAATTTTCCTCCATTGGCTATTGCGGAGACAGCAGTAATCATCTGAAGAGGCGTCACAGCAATACCTTGCCCAAAAGAATTAGTGGCTAACTCAACAGGCCCAACACTACTTTCTGCCAATACAAGACCTGGAGCTTCACCAGGAAGAAGTATTCCTGTCCTTTGTCCAAATCCAAAATCATGTATGTATTTATAGAGTTTTTCTACTCCTAGCCTTTGTCCTAACGTCACAAAAACTGCGTTGCAGGAATTTTGAACACCTTGAACAAAATTTTCACTGCCATGGGTAGCCCAGCAATTTATTCTATGTCCAGAAACTATAGTATAGCCCGGACAATAAAACTGTTCATTAAGACCTACAAGTTTTTCTTCTAAAGCTGCAGAAGCAGTAATTGTCTTAAAAACAGAACCAGGTTCATAAGAATCAGAAATAGCTTTATTTCGCCAAGCTTTATACCATTCCTCCTGCGGTCCTTCAAAAGGATTATTAGGATTAAAATTTGGTCTATTAGCCAAAGCCAATATTTCACCTGTTTTGGGGTCCATAACAATGGCTACTGCTCCTTTTGAAGGCTTAGAATGAACCATCGCTTTGTTAAGAGCCTTTTCTGCAAAATGCTGAATAGTTTCATCTATTGTAAGCACTACGTTATAACCTGGAAGAGGTTCAAAATACTCTTCCTCTCCCACATCCATCTTTCTACCTATAGCATCCATTGGAGTAGAAATTCTTCCCGGAATACCTCTTAAAAAGTTGTCAAATGCTAATTCAATGCCATCTAAACCTTGGTTGTCAATTCCAGTAAAGCCCAAGACATGAGATGCAAGAGTATTATTTGGATAAAATCTTTTCATGTCCTCAGAAATTATTATTCCATCTATATTAAGCTTTCTTATCTCTGCTGCCTTTTCGTCATCAACTTGTTTAGCAATTAACACTTCTTGTAAGTTTTTATTAGAAATCTTTTGAAGAACTTTTCCTTTATCTAAATTTAATATTTGGGCTAAAGCTTCAGCTACTGCTTCTCTTTGAGAATCAGGTATTTCTTTGGGGATAACACTTATATTTTCTGCTAATACTTTGCCATTTCTATCAAATATATTTCCCCTTTTGTCGCTAACAGATACGTCTAAAGTCCATTGAGGAAGTGCCATCTTTTGATATTCTTCACTTTTTACAACCTGTATCCAAAAAAGTCTAAGTATAAGTCCAAAAACTACTATAGAAGATAAAAAAAGTAAAAAAAGAATTCTTCTCTTTACAGATATGGTTGGATATATTTATTATCCCCCCTATCTATTCAACACCCCCAATATCCTCATAAAAAAGTTACTTCTATCTTGTGATTTCTCTTCACCTTTTTTCTCTTCAGCTACTTTAGGCTTTTCTCCCACATTTATATAGACTATCTGATTTTCTTCTGGCAATTGCATTCCTAATTTTTCTTTTGCAATCTCTTCAATTCGAGCAGGATTGCTTAAAGAAGCAATTTGGGCTTTTAATTGTTGATTTAAATTTTCTGTATATTGTACTTGTTTTTCCATTTTATCTAAAGCAATTGACCTTTGATAAATTACAGTATACCTGTAAAGTATCAAAATGCTTAGAGAACTTATAAAAACTACCAAAAGTAAATTCTTTAATTTCCTGTTTTTTTTAGTTTTTCTTACTTGCTCTTTCTTTTCTGAGGTATATGGGGGATACTCGTAATTATATTCTCTTTGTGCTACTATCAATTTATTCTACCTCCATTTCTTTTAGAACTTACAGTTTTTCTGCAACTCTAAGTTTTGCACTGCGAGACCTTGAATTTGTCTCTATTTCCTCTTTGGAAGGTAGTACCGGTTTTTTTGTGATGATTTTTATCAAAGGTTCTTTGCCACAAGTACAAGGCATATTATGTGGACAAGTGCAGGGATTTTCTAATTTTTTAAAAGTATTCTTCACAATTCTATCTTCCAAAGAGTGAAATGTGATTATCGCAATGCGCCCTTTCCCCCGTAATACCTCTACCATATCCTCAATCGCCTTATCTAAACCTTTAAGTTCTTCATTGACTTCTATTCGTATGGCTTGAAATGTTCTTTTTGCTGGATGTGGTCCTTCTCTCCTGGCAGAGGCAGGAATAGCGTTTTTTATAATCTCTACTAACTGAAAAGTAGTTTTTATTTCTCCTTTTTCTCTTTCTTTTACAATAAATTTAGCAATACGTGATGCCCATTTCTCTTCTCCATATTCTCTTATCACTCTTTCTAATTCTTGCTGTGAATACTTGTTCACCACATCATAGGCAGAAAAAGGTGAATTTTTGTCCATTCTCATATCCATCGGAGCATCTTTCATATAAGAAAAACCCCGTTTAACTTCTTCTAATTGATAAGAAGATACCCCCAAATCCAAAAGGATGCCATCAACCTTGTCAATATTCAAACTTTTAAGTATCTCTTTTATATTTTTAAAATTATCATTTATGTACTCTACATTTTTGTAATTTTTAAGCCTTTCTTTGCTAGCCTTTATCGCATCTAAATCTCTATCTATCGCAATTAACTTTCCGGTGGTAAGCCTTTTTAATATTTCTTCAGAATGGCCTCCACCACCTAAAGTACCATCTACATATATTCCCTCTGGTTTTATATTTAAATATTCAATTGTCTCCTTAAGCAAAACACTTTTATGGCTATATTCCATTCTTTATCACACCTATATATTTAAGTCGTCAAGATGCTCAGCAATCTCTTCAAAAGAAACATCTGTATTGTTAGAGTATTCTTCCCAAACCTCTTTACTCCAAATCTCAACCCTTGTAGAAACTCCAATAAATATAACATCTTTTTCTATTTTGGCATGCTCTCTTAAATTAGCAGGTATAAGTATTCTTCCCTGTTTATCAATTTCACATTCCACAGCTCCAGCTAAGAAAAATCTCGTAAATGCTCTTGCGTCTTTTTTGGTAAGTGGCAAAGTTTTAAGTTTGGCCTCAATATTTTTCCACTCCTCCAAGGAATATACAAATAAACAATTGTCCAAACCTTTAGTCAATACAAACTTTTCCCCTAGTTCTTCTCTGAATTTTGCGGGAATTATGACTCTTCCCTTTGCATCAATTGTGTGTTCGTATTGGCCCATCAACATACAAAACACCAAACTTTCATTTCACATTCTCCCACTTACCACCACATTACACCACTTAATATGTTATTCTATATAAATTTAAAAAATCCTGCTAAATTTTTATAAAAAAATAAAAAAATCAGGCTTTGCGCCTGATTTTTTTATTTTTTTATAGGATTCACAACGGAAAGTACACTATTCTCTTCTCTCAGATGATTTTGAAATCTTTCTCTAACATCTTCAAAGCTTATACTGTAAAGCACATCTAAATAATCCAGTAAATTTATTTCTTTCATATAAAAGTTTATAAAACTGTAAGCTATACTATCGACCGAATTAAATGTTCTTAAAAATTTTCCTATGTATTTTTTCTTTATTCTCTCAAAATCTTCTTCCTTTAAAAATTGTAGATTATTTATTGCATTTAAAATGATATCTCTCACTTTAAAAGGATCTTTAGATTGACCTCCTATTATAGAATAACCGTAATCTATCTCTCCACCGTAATCAAAGCTAAAAGTGCTGTCAATAAGCCCTTCATTGTAAAGCCTCTCATACAAGTCAGAACTTCTGCCTAATGCCATTTCCAAACCTATTTGTATCTCTAAATTTTTCTTTAATAATTTCTTTCCCCCAAAACCCACATCTGTATCTTTAAAACCTAGATTAAAAAGAGGAATGGATACTTGCATATCTTGTACAACTTCTTTTTTATAAACGCTTAAAGGCTCTTTAGGATATATCCTTTTTATTTTTCCTTGTTTTTTATCTTGTCTCATATTTTCTTTTATAATGTCAAGAGTTTTATCTATATCAATGTCTCCTACCGCAAACAATACCATATTTTCAGGATGATAAAATGTGTAATAACACTTATATAAAATTTCTTTATTTATCTGAGAAATTGATTCAATTGTGCCAGCTATGTCCTTTCTAACTGGATGTACATGATAAAGAGCCTCTAATGCGTTAAAATAAACTTTCCAATTGGGGTCATCTTGATACATCCTTATTTCTTGAGCTATTATTCCCTTTTCTTTTTCCACATTTTCATCTGTAAAATAAGGATTTTGTACAAACTTTACTAAAAGTTTTAGATTTTCATAGAAGTTTTCAGTACTCGCAAATAAATAAGCAGTTGTAGTAAAATTAGTGTAAGCGTTAGCTGAAGCCCCTAATTTTGAAAACTGCTCAAAAATACTACCTTCTTCCTCTTCGAACATTTTGTGTTCCAAAAAATGTGCAACCCCATCAGGTACCTCCGTTACATTAGTATCCCCTGGAGCGATAAACTTACTGTCATTAGAACCAAAATGGGTAGCAAATATTGCAAACTGCTTTGTATAACCTCTTTTCGGCATTATATACACTTTCAGGCCATTATCCAATTCTTGTAAAAGTATTTTTTCGTCTATTCTCCCATTGTACAACTGCTGCATAATTATTCCTCCTTTTTGCCGGTCATAAAATACACCGTATCTAATTTAACCTTTTTAGCAACTTCCACTACGTCCTCTTTTGTCACCTTTTCTACTTTTTTAATAAATTCTTCTATATTTAAATCTGCTCCTGCAATTTTTTGTGACAAATAGTAGTCAGATTTAGAAGTAGCATTGTCTTTCATTGCATTCAAAGAGGTCTTTAAGGCTTTTATTGTGGAATCTAATTCATAATCTGAGATATTACCTTCTTCAATTTCTTTTAACTGTTTAAGTATTATATCAAGAGCTTTGTTGTAATTTTCTATCTCTATGCCGCAACTTACCACCATTAAACCTTTAAATCTCTCAAGCCTTGAATAAGCATAATAAGCAAGGCTTGCCTTTTCCCTCACATTCATAAAAAGTTTAGAAAAAGGTCCTCCTCCTAATACACCACTGTATACCAAAAGAGGAAAATATTCCTCACTGTTAGCCGGCACATTAGTTCTAAAGCCAAGAGTAAGCTTCCCCTGGGTTACTTCTAAATTTTCTGTCACATACTTTACTTCCTTTACCTCTTTATATATATTTGGGGAAGGAATATTTAGTATCTGTCCTCTTTGAAAAGAAAAATATTTTGTAAAAACCTCTTCTACATATCTAGGGTCCACATTTCCTACAACATATATATCTATCGGCAAAGTATTAATACAATTTTGATAATAGTGGTAAAGATTTTTTTCATCAATAACCTCTAAGTCCTCACTCTTGCCTAATTCGAATATAGCAAAAGGCTCCCCTTTACACATCTCTTCATAACAACGGTCTACCGCATATTTGGTTTTGTCATTTATTCTTGAATCTATTAAATTTTTGTGAATCTCTTTTTCTTGAAGTACATAATCTTTATTAAAAGCATTTCCTTCTGTAAGAGGGTTGAAAACTAACTCTTTTAAAAATTTTACTCCCTCTTCTAAAATATTCTCTTTTATGTACTCCTCTTGAGGTAATTCCAATCTATATTGTTGAAGGTGCCTTTCTCCTTTTTTATACACAGAAACAGCCATAGTAGTGCCGTATAAGTTTTCTAAAAACTTCACCATTTCTTTATAGGTTTTAATACTAGAAGTACCCCTTTTTAAAACAGCAGGCAGCAAAGCGTATTTTGTAGCCTCTTTTCCTAATTGATTGTGGATATAAAGATTAATTGTCACTGTTTTAAATTTGTCTGTAGTATCTATGTACAAATTTATTCCGTTGTTTAATTGTTTCTCAATTAATTCCATGGAATCAACTCCTTCTAAAATAATCCAATTATTTTTTGATTATATGATAATTGTATCACAAAGTCAATAATACATAAACCCGGGGAAAAACCCCAGGTTTTTTACATGCCAGGCGTTATGCGCTTAATAATTTCTGATATCTGTTTTGCAAATTCAGAAACTGGTCTTCCCTCTGAAATACCCTTAGCAATATTATCTATTCTCTTGTACAAATCTGGGTCAGCAGTTATATAAACTCTTTTTATAGACTTATCTGTGTCTTTTACTGTTTTTTCTATTTTCTTTTTCACATCAGTTTCATGAGCGCCTTGTACCCTTGCCTTCATATCCACACCTACAATAGCATTTGTCCCTGAAATTACCACTGTAGCCTTGTTTACTTCTGGTATTTTGGCAACATTTGAAGCTATCTTAGAAGCCCTTACACTCTCAGGTGTCGGTTTTCTTACAGCAGTTGGAGCAGGTGTAGGTGTTGTCGGTGCAGGTGTAGTATATCCTGGGGCTGTCTTAGAAGGCGCAGGAGTAGTCCTTGTAGGGGCTGGTGTATAACGTGCAGGAGTAGGCTTTTTAGTCGCAGTTTTGCATCCTGCCATTGAAACCATTATCATTATCCCAATAAGCATTATTGTAATTATACTTTTTATTTTTTTCAAAGCTATGCACCTCCTCAAAATATATTTTTGCACTTTTATTAAAAAGTATTATGCTAAATTATGGAATTTTTACGAAAAACATTTGAAAAAATTTTGTGAGTAATATATAATGCATATGTAAAACTATTGGAGGGAAGATGAAATGGAAATAGGAATTGTTGGACTACCTAACGTCGGTAAAAGCACTTTGTTTAACGCAATTACAAAAGCAGGTGCAGAATGTGCAAATTACCCCTTTTGCACTATTGAGCCAAATGTCGGAATTGTATCTGTGCCTGATGAAAGGTTAGATTTTTTGTCAAAAATTGAAAATCCCCAAAAAATCATACCTGCAACTATAAAATTTGTTGACATAGCAGGACTTGTAAAAGGGGCAAGTAAAGGAGAGGGTTTAGGAAATAAATTTCTTTCTCATATTAGGGAAGTTGACGCTATATTAAACGTGGTAAGATGCTTTGAAGATAGCAACATTGTCCATGTAGAAGGAAGTATTGATCCTATAAGAGATGTTGAAATAATAACTTTAGAGCTTATACTTGCTGACATGGAAGTTATTGAAAGGCGTCTTCAAAAAACATCAAAACTTGCGCGAAATGATAAAAAAGCAGCCTTTGAAGTAGAAGTACTTGAAAAAATAAAAAAAGGATTAGATGAAGGGAAACCTGTAAGGGCTCTTCAATTTACTGAAGAAGAAAAAAGTTTTGTAAGTCAACTTATGTTGCTTACCTATAAACCTGTTATGTATGTAGCAAATATATCAGAAGAAGACTTAATTTCAGGAAAAGAAAATCAATATGTAAAGCAACTAAAAGAATATGCTGAAAATGAAAATTCCCAAGTTTTAGTTATAAGTGCAAAAATTGAAGAAGAATTAGCTTCTTTAAGTGATGAAGAAAGAAATGAACTTTTGAGAGAATACGGCCTTGCCGAACCTGGCCTTAACAACATAATAAGGCATGGTTACTCTCTCCTTGGACTTATAACCTTTTTCACCGCTGGACCAAAAGAAGTCCACGCTTGGACAATAAAAAAAGGCACAAAAGCACCTCAAGCAGCAGGAAAAATTCATTCAGATTTTGAAAAAGGATTTATAAGGGCAGAAGTAATCTCTTATGAAGATTTAGTAAAAGCTGGTTCACAGGCAGCAGCAAGAGAAATGGGACTTATGAGACTGGAAGGAAAAGATTATGTGATGCAGGATGGAGATATAGTAGTATTTAGATTTAATGTATAAAAATCGCCTTTTAGGCGATTTTTATACATTACTCTTTTTTGTCTATCTTTGGTGTCTCCTCAACTTCATATCCCAAAGCAGCAATCAAATTGTCCAATTTGTTTCTAATTGTAGGATAAGATAAGCCTAATTCTTTTTCCATTTCCCTTATATTTCCCCTCGTCCGTATGAAAAGTTCCAAAAAATCTCTTTGCTCTTTTGACAAATAACAAAATTTACAAAGTTCAAATTTACCTTCAATTGCTGTTCCACATTGAGGACATTCCAGCCTTGTTACCACCATTTTTTCACTGCAAACTGGACATCTACCTATTACTTCATTCATTAATATCACCTCTTAAAAGGCAAGTTTATTATAAAAAGCCTGCTCACATTCGTCATCTTGTTTTTATTATAACACTTATTTTAAAAATGTCAATAAAAATTTTAAATTATTTTAAGTTTTAGTTTAAAAAAATTAATTTTTTAAAGGATAAAAATAAACCAAGCAAAGCTGCTTGGCTTAAACTTCTATAACCTCTTCTTCAAAATCATCAATATATTTTTGATACTCCATTTTTTGTTCTGCTTCTATTACTTTTTCTAATTTTGGCTTTGTAGCAGGATGTTTTGGCACAAAGATAGTGCAACAATCTTCATAGGGTCTTATAGAGATCTCAAACGTACTAATCTTTTGAGCTAAATCTATAATCTCTGTCTTATCCATCCCAATAAGAGGTCTAAATATTGGCATAGAGACAGAAGCATTGGTTACATATAAACTTTCAATCGTTTGGCTTGCAACTTGTCCTAAACTTTCCCCTGTGATTAGAGCCATAGAACCATTTTTTTGAGCAATTTTTTCTGCTATCTTCATCATCATTCTTCTCATTATTATAGTAGTAAACTTAGCAGGACATTTCTCATAAATTTCCAGTTGTAAATCAGTAAAATACACCACATGCAATTTTATGCTTTGGCCATATTGAGAAAGCACTTTGCACAAATCCACCACTTTGTCTTTAGCCCTTTCAGATGTATATGGTGGACTGTGAAAATATACAGCATTTATCTCTACTCCTCTTTTCATCATCATCCACGCAGCTACAGGGCTGTCAATGCCCCCTGACAAAAGCACAGTAGCTTTGCCATTAGTGCCAAGCGGAAGTCCTTTTGCTCCTTCGATTACTCCTGCATAGACAAAAGCCATCTCCCTTATTTCTACATTTAAAAGCACATCAGGGTTATGAACATCCACCTTAAGGCCTTTTACATTCTTTAAAACCGCAGCTCCGACTCTACGGCTTACTTCCATGCTGTCATAGGGAAAAGATTTATTTGGCCTTTTTGTCTCTACTTTAAACGTCTTTCCTTGGTATTCCCTCATCAGTTCTATAGCAGCTTCATATATTTCCTCCAAGTTTAAACCAATCTTTTTCGCCCTTGTTATGCCTACAATGCCAAAAATTTTTTTTAGCCTTTCTATTACCTCTTCAATATCCCCATCACATTCTACATAAATTCTGCCATGAGTTTTTTCAACTTTAACTTCCTTAAAGTCAGAAAGAGCATGTTTTATATTTTTTATCAATTTATTTTCAAAAAAAGACCTGTTATCTCCTTTTAAAGCTAATTCTCCATATTTAATCAATAATATGTCTTGCATATTTTACCTCCGTTTATACTTTCTTAAAAAATTCACTTTTTCTTTTAACACTGATATAGTATAGTCAATTTCTTCTTCTGTATTAAAAATTCCAAAAGAAAATCTTATAGCACTTTCAATGAGGTCCTCTTTAAGACCTATTGCTTTTAGAACGTGGCTTTGTCCTTTCTTTTTGGAAGAACAAGCTGAACCTGTAGAAACGTATATACCTTTTTCCTCAAGAGCATGTAAAAGTACTTCCCCTCTTACGCCAGCAAAAGAAATATTAAGTATATGCGGCGCTCCACCTTCAATATCTGGACCGTTTAAATGGATATCTTTTATTTCAGAAACTATACCTTGGTATAACTTTCTTTTCAAGTTCATTAATTTATTTATATTATCGTTAAAGTTTTCTTTAGCCAATTTGCTTGCTATGCCAAACCCCACAATTCCAGGCAAATTTTCTGTCCCAGACCTTAAATTCTTTTCTTGCCCTCCTCCAAAAATTATCGGCCTTATTCTAACTGATTTATCTACATAAAGTGCTCCTACTCCTTTAGGACCGTGTATTTTATGGCTGCTTAAAGACACCATCTTTATTTTTTGCTTTTTAACATCTATATTTATTTTTCCTGCTGCTTGTATAGCATCTACGTGAAAAACTATGTCCTTTTCGTCTGCAATGTCTGCTATTTCATCTATTGGCTCTATAGTGCCTATTTCATTATTTACAGCCATTATCGATACGAATATAGTCTTGTCAGTTATCGCCCCTTTAAAATCTTCTAAATCTATTTTTCCTGTTTTATCCACATCAAGATATGTCACATCAAATCCGTTTTCTTCAAGGTGCTTTAGCACATTAAGCACAGAAGGATGTTCAATTTTTGAAGATATTATGTGATTGCCCTTCTTCCTTAAGCTTTCAGCAACCCCTATTAAAGCAAGGTTGTTTGACTCTGTACCGCCCGATGTAAAAATTATCCCCTCATTATCGCCGTTTATTAACTTAGAAACATTTTCTCTCGCTTCACTCATTAACTTTTCAGCTTCATAGCCTTTCATATGCAAAGAAGAGGGATTGCCATATTGCTTGTCTAAAACCTCCACTATCTTTTCAATTACTTCGCTTCTAACTCTGGTAGTTGCGCTATTGTCAAGATATACTTCCATGGACATCATCCCTTTTAGTTAGATTTTTTGTAGTTGATAACAACCATTTTAAGTGTTGTCCATCACTCCGACAAATCTGTCCTTTACAAACTTTTAAACATTAACAACATATTTTATTTGACAAATTTGATTAGCAAATTGATAATCCTTTGCACATCTTCATAGGTAGCCTTTCCATCCTCACTTGCTAATATACATTCTTTAGCGTGTTCTTGAATAATTGACATGCCTACCTTTTCTAATGAGGCTTTAACTGCTGCAATTTGCAGCAATATATCCTGACACTCTTTTGATTCTTCTACCATTTTTTCTATACCAGCAATATGGCCCTTTATTGTCTTTAATCTCATCAAAATATCATTTCTCAAGCTTTCGCTCACTTACAACACACCTTTCACTAATTAAATTTTTCTTTCCTCTATATATTAACTTTGCCACAAAAACAATAAAGAGTCAATCATTATGTAAAAAAGCCAGCCACACGCTGGCTTTTAATAAGGATTTTGGTACATTTGTGGCGGCATAAATGATGGGAAAGGTCTTTTGTTAAACTCATCGCATACATTAGTTGGAAATTCTTCGCAAGTTGCAGGAGTCGGGCAAAATCCGTAAGAAGGAACTAATAGCTGCACATCTACCGCAGATTTTATCACAATCCATACTCCTATTATCACATCTACAGTTGTAGTAGCACCTACATTAACTTTGCCATATAAGCACTCTGCCAACGCCTCATACTTCATTATTGCTACATCAGGCTCTGGCACGTAAAGGACAATGTCTTTTGTAAATGTGGTAATATTTCCTGGTAATGTCTGCGTAGTCCCATCAGGAAAATTAATGACAATATCATAAGTCACCTGAAAAGTCGCTTCTACTCTTGCAAATCCTGGTCTATCAGGAAGCGGAGTTATCACAAAACCCGGAGGCGTCAGCAAAGATACTGTTATATTTTCACATCCTCCAAAAGAAGGAGTTAAAGTTAGATTTGTTGGTACAAACGTAATAGGAGGTATATTATCAAGGCATAGTTTCTGCGAACAAGCATCATATATCTTAGTCACTTCAATGCAAGCTATCTCTGTAGGTTCAGGAAGTTGCCCTGGCTGTACAGGGCCTGGCACTATTTCTTGCTGTCCCACCATCTTTTTAGAAAAAGCCATATTATTTCCCCCTTCATGGCTTACACCATTTCTGAAACTTCTCTTTTCTACCTACAATATACGCAACCAATGTGAATTTTGTTACAATAAATGCAACAAAAAGCTCTCTCAGCAAGTCCGCATGAGAGAGCTTTTTTCTTATGAAAGCCGCTAAATTTTCTATTCTTCTACTACAACTTCCTTGCTATTTTCCCATAACCCATGTATATTACAATAGCTTGCCGTATAAATTGTTCCTGATTTTCCAGCTTTAAACTTAACAATTATGTAAGGCTCAGTAAAAACACCGTACTCTCCGTGGGCTGTAAAATTGTAATTGCCTATTTCAACAGGAAATTTATCTCCTTCACCATGGAAACAAATTTTAATCCACGCAATGTGATGCTCTAAAGTATTGGGATGTGGAATTTCCTCTCCCACGTTAACTTTTAATTCAATTACTTCACCCTTTTTAACTTTTTCAGGAAGGTGGATTACAGGTACGTGTTTTTCGCCTTTCCAATCTCCACTTTGATACAATGAACCAAAACTTTTCATAAATATCCTCCTCAAAACTCAAAATTTCATTTGTCCAATTTGCACTCATACTTCTAAATATCTAAAGCAACTAATTCTTCTTTCTTCATTTAATCTCCTCAATTATCTCCTCTACTTCTTTTGCCCCTTCTTCGTAAAATTTTTCCTCATCAGGAGCTAATTCTTTCAAAAGCCTCAAAAACTCTCCAGCATGTACTCTTTCTTCATCTGCTATTTCCTTTAAAACTGCAATTGCCAGTTTATTGTCTATTGATTCCGCAAGCTGTGTATAAAACTGAACTGCCTCATACTCTGCCGCCACCATAAAGCGTATAGCCCTTACCAATTCTTCATGAGTAAGTTTACGCTTTTCACTAAGCCCCG
>NZ_AVAF01000113.1 GCF_000445185.1 Thermoanaerobacter sp. A7A | reverse complement strand
AATTTAGGTAATATCAAAAAATTTTAAAAAATCAAATCAACTGTGGTTGAATTAGTCATTTATTTCTCTGTTAAATAAACCAAGCCAATGTGAAAATTAAACTTCATTTTTCAACATTGGCTTGGTAATTTTAAATAAGCAACGATACCGGATTCTCTAATATTCTCTTTAATTCAAGTAAAAATTTAGCAGCAGTAGCCTCGTCTATTAATCGATGGTCAAAGGAGCTGTTGTTACACCAGCTGATTCAAAAGTAGCCATTTCACTCTGAACATGGGTCGCTGCATCTATAATGTGAAAAGCTAGTGCAGCACCGGTGCCTTCTCCAAGGCGCATTTTCATATGCAGTATAGGACTAAGTCCCAGTGTTTCCAGCATGAGTTTATGACCGGGTTCTTCAGATACATGGGATGCAATCATGTAATTAATAGCTTTAGGCTCAATTTTGCCTGCTATCATGGCTGCAGCTGTTGAGATAAAACCGTCGATAACCACGGGAATTTTGTGGGCGGCGCTACCCAATATTACTCCGGTCAATCCTGCTATTTCCAATCCACCCACTTTTGATAACACATCTATAGGATCTTCTGGATCAGGATTGTTTATTTCAATAGCTCTATTTATGACCATCGCTTTTCTGGCTAAGCCGTTGTCATTTAAGCCAGTACCTCTGCCCACGGCTTTTTCTATAGGGCATCCTGTAAATACCTTAAGTATGGCGCTGCTAGGCGTAGTGTTTCCTATGCCCATGTCTCCTGTAGCTAAGATTGTGGCGCCTTTAGCGATTTGTTCTTCTGCTACTTCTATGCCTGCTTCAACAGCTCTTATAGCTTCACTGCGGCTCATTGCTGGACCTTTAGTCATATTATTGGTACCGTGTCTGACTTTTTTTATTATGAGATCAGGGTTCTTTACATCAACAGCGATACCTATATCACAGCATACGATTTTAGCACCTGCATGGCGAGAAAGCACATTTATAGCTGCGCCTCCTGCCAGAAAATTCAATACCATCTGGTATGTTACTTCCTGGGGAAATGCACTTACACCTTCTTCTACAACACCGTGATCTCCTGCCATAATAATGACGACTTTTTCCCCTAATTTAGGCATGGGATTGCCTGTAATACCTGCTAATTGTTTTACGATATCTTCCAGTATGCCTAAACTTCCTTGCGGCTTTGTGAGTATATCCAGATGCTGCTGGGCCTTTTTTATGGCTTCTTTATTTAAATCTGTAATTCTTGATATAGTTTCATTTAATTTTGACATAATACAACACCACCTATATCAATAATTTTGCAATTAACTCAGTTAGGCTTTTAAAATTTTATTTGTTCAACTTACACTTATACTTCTAAATATCTAAAGCAACTAATTCTTCTTTCTTCATTTAATCTCCTCAATTATCTCCTCTACTTCTTTTGCCCCTTCTTCGTAAAATTTTTCCTCATCAGGAGCTAATTCTTTCAAAAGCCTCAAAAACTCTCCGGCATGCACTTTTTCCTCATCTGCTATGTCCATTAAAACTGCTTTTGCTAATTCATTATCAGTAGCTTCTGCCAACTGAGTATAAAGTTGAATTGCCTCATACTCTGCCGCCACCATAAAGCGTATAGCTCTTACCAATTCTTCATGAGTAATTTTTTTTTCACTAAGCCCCAAAAAAGGCGTTCCAAATTCAGGCATAATTTACCATCCCCTCTTATTATATACTAAATCCTAACAATATTATATCATAAATTTAGGTAATATCAAAAAATTTTAAAAAATCAAATCAAACTCATTAAGCCTTTGTCACCTTCAACCCCTCATCAGCATGATAAGAACTTCTGACTAAGGGACCAGAAGCTACGTATTTAAAACCTAATTCGTATCCTATCTCTTCATATCTCTTAAATTGCTGTGGAGTAACATATTCTGCTACTTCTATATGTTTTGCTGAAGGTCTCAAATACTGTCCTATAGTCATCATGTCACAATCAACACTTCTTAAGTCTTTCATAACTTGTATAACCTCTTCTTCTGTTTCTCCAAGCCCCACCATAATTCCTGACTTGGTAAGAATATAAGGGTCTAATTCTTTTGACTTTTTTAAAAGGTTTAAAGACCTTAAATAATCTGCTTTTGGCCTTACATTGGGATAAAGTCTCGGTACTGTTTCTACATTGTGATTTATTATATCTGGCTTGGCTTCTACTACTTGAGCAATAGACTCTTCTTTACCCATAAAATCAGATACAAGTACCTCAACTGTAACTCCTGGCAATTTTTTAAGTTCATAGATTGTCTTTGCAAAATGTGATGCTCCACCATCCGGTAAATCATCTCTTGTAACACAAGTAACCACCACATGCTTTAATCCTAACTTTTGAGCAGCCTCAGCAATTCTTCGAGGCTCATCCTCATCAAGAGGTTGAGGATGTCCTTTTTCTACCGCACAAAACCTACAGTTTCGCGTACATATATTTCCCATAATCATAAAAGTAGCTGTCTTTCTCGCAAAGCATTCCCCCATGTTAGGGCAATTGGCACTTTGACAAACTGTGTTTAAAGACATACTTTTTAAAAAAGCTTCCATCCTGTTTAAATCTTCGTTTAATAGCCTCACTTTGAGCCATTCAGGCTTTTGCATTATCAATCACCGCCAATCTATCTAAAGTTATTTCATTAAAGTGTATACCAAATACTTCGCTAAATTTATCAATCATTTTTTCTTTTACTTTTTCTATGTCTTCATTTATTCCAAGTTTTTGCATAGAAGTAACTCCAAACTCAGTAATGCCGCAGGCATTTATTAAACCAAAATATGAAAGGTCAGTATTTACATTAAAGGCTATTCCATGCCAAGTAATCCAGCGCCTAACAGCAATACCTATGGCGCATATCTTTTCATCTCCTACCCATACTCCGGTGTATTTAGGCTTCCTTCCCGCTTTTATACCATACTCCTCCAAGAGTTTTATAATCGTCTCTTCTAATTTATAAACAAAAAGATGAACATCTTTTTGCCACTTTGCCAAATTAAATATAGGATAGGCAACTATTTGTCCTGGTCCGTGAAAAGTTATTTTACCTCCCCTTTCTACTTTATAAAGCTCCGCTTTTTTCTTAAGTTCCTCTAAAGGTACAAGGATGTTTTCGTCAAAACCACCTGAAACTCCTATAGTATATACTGGTGGATGTTGAAGCAATATAAGAATCCCGTCCGTCTCGCCCTTTTTAACTCTTTCAAAGGCTTTAAGCTGTATCTCTTTTCCCTCCGTATAAGGTACAATTCCCAGTTTTAAAACTTCTCCCTTTCTCAACTGAATCTCTCCTTTTAACTTATCCTTTATTTATAGGCATTCCTAATGCGTCTTCTGCTGCCTCTTTTATGCTTTCTGAAAGCGTAGGATGAGCGTGAATTGCATCTGCTAACTCTTCTAATGTAAATTCTTCTTTTATAGCAAGTACACCTTCATGGATTATCTCTGTAGCGCCAGCACCTATTATTTCCATCCCCACTACCCTATTGTATTTTGCTTCTGCGATTATTTTAACAAATCCATCGTTTTGCCCCATAGTCATAGCTCGTCCTAAAGCCGTATAAGGAAAAGTGCCTATTTTTACATCTCCAAATTTTTCTCTTGCTTGAACTTCATTCAAACCTACCCATGCTATTTCAGGACTTGTATAGAGGCAATTAGGCACTGCATTTAAATCCGCTTCCTTTTCTTCTCCTGCTATATTGTGAGCAGCTACAATACCTTGATAAGAAGCCACATGAGCCAGTTGTATACCACCTGTGACATCTCCAATTGCGTATACATTTTTTATGCTTGTCTTCATGTGGGAGTCGACTTTTATGCCTTTTTTATCCATATCAAGATTTAAAGCTTCAATTCCATTTACATTGGCAACTCTTCCCACGGCGACTAAAATAGTATCACATTCCACTACCTGAGTATTCCCTTCTGTGGTATAAACTACCTTTAAACCTTCTTCTATCTTTTCTACTTTACTGCTTAAATGTAATTCAATTTTTTTATGCCTCAAAATTTTTTCCATCGTATCTGCTATGTCTCTATCTAACATAGGCAAAAGTTGAGGAAGCATTTCAATGATGACAACTTTACTTCCTAAAGCAGAATAAATATTTGCAAATTCCAATCCTATAATTCCCGCCCCTATGATAACAATTTTTTCGGGAATTCTTTCAAGTTCTAACGCTTTATCACTTGTAATAACACCTTCTAAGTTAATCCCTTCAATAGGCGGTAAAAACACCTTTGAACCTGTTGCAATTATAAAATTTTCTGCTGTGTATCTTTTATCAACTTCTATAGTGTTTTCATCAACAAACCTACCTCTCCCTTTTATAACATCTATATGGTGTAAGTTCATCAAATAACCTACTCCACCGACAAGTCTTTTTACTACTCTTTCTTTTTTCTGACGAAGTTTTACAATATCCACTGCATACTGGGCCATTATTCCAAAGTCTTTAGCATCTTTTATGGCATTTATAAGCTCTGCCGCATGAGAATAGACTTTCGTCGGTATGCAACCTCTGTTTAAACAAGTACCCCCCAATGAATCTTCTTCTACAACAGCAACTTTTTTCCCTAATTCGCTGAGTCTAATAGCAGCAGTATAGCCACCAGGCCCTCCACCTAAAACTATAACATCGTAATCCATTTTTCTCCTCCTTTTTGAGTGTATTGATTCTTGATTTATCTTTTTATTTATTTCTACACTTAACCTCAAAAATCCTCCTTTCATTATTGAAATAACATGTCAATTCTATTCAATAATCATTATGCATATATTTTAGCAAAGGGAGGGAAATTTATGGACAAGATTGTGACTAAAAAAGATGAGGATTTTTTGCAGTATCTTTATCTTAAAGATAGAAAAATCATATTGAACACTATAGAAAATGGAAAAACAACAAAAGAAATCATTGTAAAAGACTGTTTAAGTGATTTTGACGCTTGTTACGATGAAAAAGGAAGTCTAAACCTGATATACTTTAATTCACAAGGAGAAATAATTTTTTTAATTCAAAAGGAAGAAGGCTGGGTAGGAAAATCTTTATACACTTATAAAGATAAAAAAACGTATATAAGCAATTTTAGCCTCTTTATAAAAAATAAAACACTCCACATATTTTTCACAATCAGTAATTCTAATAATCCTAGAGAAGTCCATTTGATACACCAAAAATGGGCAAAAAATTGGAAGGGCAATAATATAGCTGTTATAAAAAATATCTCTTTCACCCCTTTTTATGATTTATTCATTGATGAAGAAGAAAATATTCACTTAATTTATATAACAAAAGAAAAAAATAACAGTCAACTTTACTACCTTAACTATGTAAAAGATAACTGGTCGCCAAAATTTCTAATTTCAGAAGCAGAAGGAATATTCTATCCTACAATAACTGTAGATCCGCAAAAAAATGTACATACTTTATGGGTAGAGGAAAATATAATTCAAGAAATAAAATACAGGAAGAAAACCCCTGGAAGCTGGCCAAAAGGTAGTTGGGGTAGTATCATGACTCTGGCTTATTCTACAAATATTAAAAATTGCTATATCTCATTTTTAGAAAATACTTTATGGTGCACTTACCTTCAAAACGACAACTTCTTTGCCACCATCTCCTCGGATGGAGGAAATAGTTGGTGCAAGCCCTTTAAAATTCCTTCTTCTTTTTCTGAACACAGTTTTTTTAAGTTAAAAACCCCGATAGATAAATTTCAAAGCAATTATTTATTTATAAACGATAAAGGAGAAATAATTCCTTCTTTGCAGTACACATTAACCAGCAAAAATGGAGAAAAAGATTCTTATTTCACTTTCTATATAAAAGAAGTTCAGGAGTATTTGAACATCCTAATAAAAAAGCTTGAAACTATCAAGGAGGAAAAAACAAGATTAGAAGAAGAACTAAGCAGAAAAAATATTGAAATTACAATAAAAAACAAAAATATAGGCGATTTACAAGAATTATTAAAACAAATAAATGATGAAAAAATGAAAATTGCCCTTAAAGCGGACAATTACAATACAATGGTAAATAGTTTGATAAGAGAAAATGAAAATCTTAAAAAACAAATAAAAGACTTACAAAATCAAATAATAATTTTAAATGCTAAACTGGAAAATCTACAAAATGTCAGCACTTTTCAAAAAATAAAAAGTATATTTATAAAAAGCGACGAACATTAAATAATTTTGACTATTTTATATCCCGCAGGAATTCTCTCTACTTCGTATATCCCCTTATAAGGAATGTTGAGCCTTTGCAAAAGGTTTTGTACTATTCGTAAAGATTCTAATCCAAACTTGAGAGAATGGCTACAGCTTTCCGTAATACTTCTGGGAGTTGGTACAAATTCTACCGGAATATTATTTTTCTTTAACATTTTTTCTGTCATTAAACCATGCTGATAAGAGTAAAAGACAATCAATCCATATTTCACTAATACCACCTCAAAATCAGTATATTCCAACAAAGCAAAAGTTGATACAATGTTCCTTTCTCACCATAAATTACTTGAAGGAATTTACAGCTGTCTGTAGAATATATGATTTGAGGTGGTAATAAAGAAGGACATAGAGCAAATATTTTAAACCCTTATTACAACAAGGTAGGAGTAGGGATAGTAAAAAATAAAGAAGGCAATGGCATAATAGTGGTAGAAATGTTTATAAAAGATTAAATCCGGGTAAATCCCGGATTTAATCTTTTTCCATAAATACTTTATAGGCCTTATAAGCCATATACACATCTACTTTAGAAGATAACTCATAAGGCGCATGCATGCTTAAAAGTGCAACGCCACAGTCTAAAACTTCCATGCCATAATTTGCAACGTATTGGGCAACTGTGCCGCCGCCTCCCATGTCAACTTTGCCCAGCTCACCTGTCTGCCATACTACTCCATTTTCATTGAAGAGTTTTCTCACTTTGCCGACAAACTCAGCATTTGCATCATTTGACCCTGCTTTTCCTCTTGAACCAGTGTATTTAGTAATGCATACGCCTTTTCCTAAATAAGCAGTGTTTTGCTTTTCACTGACTTCTGGATAAGTAGGATCAAATGCAGCATTTACATCAGCAGATAGCAGTTCAGAATTAGCTAAAACCCTTCTCAATTTGATATCTGTATTTCCTTCGTATTTTTCTAATATTTCTGCAATAGCATTTTCGAAAAATCTTGATTGAAAACCAGTATTGCCCATACTTCCAATTTCTTCTTTATCAGCGAATATCGCAACAGCCGTCCTCTCTGGCACCTCAAGCTCAAGAATAGCTCTTAAAGAAGTATAAGCGCAAACCCTGTCATCTTGACCATAAGCCCCAATCATACTTCTATCAAAACCTATATCGCGAGGCTTATAGGCAGGCACTAATTCTAACTCAGCACTTAAAAAGTCTTCTTCCACTATGCCAAATTTTTCATTTAAATATTTCAAAATATTGGGTTTCACGCTGACTTCCTCAGAAAGAGGAATGCTTCCAATTACAGCATTTAATGCTTCTCCTGTAACCACTTCTGCTGCTTTTTTCTCCATCTGGTCTTTACCTAAGTGAGGCAATAAATCTGTTATATAAAGGACAGGGTCATTTTCATCTTCTCCCACTACAATGTTTATCTTCTCACCGTTTGCTTTGACAATTACTCCATGGAGAGCCAAAGGAGTTGTCACTCACTGGTATTTTTTAACACCGCCATAGTAATGGGTTTTAAATAAAGCCAAGCCGCCATCTTCATACATTGGATTAGGCTTTAGGTCAATTCTCGGAGAATCAATATGGGATGCTACCGCCTTTATCCCCTTTTGCATTGACTCTTTACCAATTACAGCTAAAACTACTGATTTCCCTTTGTTGTTGTAATACACTTTGCTGCCCGGCTTTAAATTTGTAACTTTTTCAATATTGATAAAGCCATTCTTTTCTGCTATTTCTATAATTTTCTCTGCCGTTTCTCTTTCCGTCT
This sequence comes from Thermoanaerobacter sp. A7A, assembly GCF_000445185.1. Lineage (GTDB taxonomy): Bacteria > Bacillota > Thermoanaerobacteria > Thermoanaerobacterales > Thermoanaerobacteraceae > Thermoanaerobacter. Next base: position 14,549 of record NZ_AVAF01000113.1, on the reverse strand, counting down.
TACATTGTGCCATAAAGTCTTTGTAGTCTTCTGCAAACTGATAAACTTTTTCTTTTTCTTCATCAGAAATTTTTGTCCATGCATCTACGTTTTTGTAACCCAAACGCTTTTCAATTTCCTTTAAATCTCTTTCTTCCAATGAAATTACCCCCCGTGGTTTTTTGTATGAATGACACTGTGTATCAACAATATGATACGCTTTTTTTGTATAAAAGTCAAATTTAACCTTAAAAATAATTAGTTCTGTAAAATCGTCTCATTTTTAAGCATATAAATAGCAGCTTGAGTTCTGTCCTTCACATCTAATTTTTTAAAAATATTGTAAACATGGTTCTTGACAGTTTTCTCGCTTAAAAATAGTTTTTGTGCAATTTCTTTATTGCTATACCCTTTAGAAATAAGTTTGAGAATTTCTATTTCCCTTGGTGTTAGGTCTTTTTTCAAGGTTTCCTGATCTATGTTATCTATTTCTTCCATTAAAGAAGGATGAATATAAACTCCTCCATTGTAAATAGTCTTTATTGCTTTTATTAAATCGTCATATTCCGCATCCTTTAATATGTACCCTTCTACTCCTAATTTAAGCGCTTCCAAAAGATACTCCCTATCATTGTAAATAGTTAAAAACAACACTTTACTTGGATGTTTTTCTTCTTTTAACATTTTTGCTGCCTTTATACCATTCATCACAGGCATATTCACATCCATAAGTATTAAATCAGGCATAAATTTCTTTGCAAGTTTATAAGCCTCTTCCCCATTCGAAGCCTGAGAGATAACTTTTATATCTTTTTCCATTTCAATAAGCTGGACTAACCCTTTTCTTATCAAAGCATGGTCATCAGCCACCAACAATCTGATCATCCTCAACACCCCTTACAGGTATAGAAATATAAATTTGAGTACCATTATTTTTAAAACTGCTTATTTCAAATTTACCGTTTAAAATTTCTATTCTTTCCCTCATGCCCATCAGACCATATCCTTGCCCAATATTTTCTTTATCAAATCCAATGCCATCGTCTTTGATAATTATGCTGATAAATCGCATGCCAAACTCAAATTTAACAGAGGCATTTTTTGCCTTGGAATGTTTTTTTATATTTGTAAGAGCCTCTTGTACTACTCTAAAACAAGTTATTTCAATCTCGGGACTAAGTCTCTTGTAATCCGACAAAACACTAAAATCTACAAATATGCCTGTCTCCTCCGAAAAATTTTTTATATACCTGGATAGTGCTGGAATAAGACCTAAATCATCAAGAGCAGAAGGTCTTAAGTCATATATTATTTTCCTTACTTCTTTTAGAGATTGTTGTACAATATTTTTTAGATTTTTAAGTTCTATTTTCGCCTGTTCAATATCTTTGGTTATCAATTTTTCACAAAGTTCAGATTTCAATAACACGTTTGCCATCGCTTGCGCAGGGCCATCGTGAATCTCCCTTGCAATTCTTTTTCGTTCCTCTTCCTGTGCTTCAATAATTTTTACACTCAAAGCTCGTTTGTCTTTCAATTGCTCTAATTGAGTATTCATTTTTTTTAAATCCCTATTTAAATAATTGAGAGCTACATTAATTTGAGAAACAAGCTTTTCAGCTTTTTCTATAATAGCCTTATTGTCTACAAGTTTCCTCTCCAGTTCGTTTCTTTTTTCTATTAATTCTTTTTCCTCCCGCCTTTTTAACGCTAACTCTATTTGAGCCTCTTTTGCCTCTTCATAAGCTTCTCTTATAGCTTGTTCAGATAGGTGCCCAAATTGTTTACTTACAAATGCGAGTTTTAGCCTGCACTTTTTTTCTTTCCTTTCACACAGCTCTACTTCTTTTATGACATTTATAACTTGGATTTTCAGTTCTTCTAATTGCGCTTCTAATCTTCTCGCCTCTTCTTTTGCTTTTTCTAAAATATCAAAAATTTGTTCTTTACTGCTTTCAATTACTTCTATTGTTTTTTCTACAATATTATCCAATCGTTTTTTATAAGTGACTTCTACATTGGCATTCATTTAATTCACCTCTTTGAGCACCATCTTTTTAATAATTCGACAAAAAACAAAAAAATCCTGCATTTTAAAGAAAAAATTGCTAAGTTATAAGAAAGCAAAAAAAAATACCCTTCTCGGGTAATCTTTATCTTTAATTGGTGGAGATGAGGAGATTCGAACTCCTGACCCCCTGCTTGCAAGGCAGGTGCTCTCCCAACTGAGCTACACCCCCACTCATCACACGTTTTTTATTATATCACATTATCAAAAAAATTCAATAGTTATTTTTGTATTTCTATATTTGAATTTGGAGATTGAGGCACAGGAATTGTAAATTTATCTCCATTTACATCCACATAGCTTGAAGGCACATCTCCAACTATTATACTTTCTGCAATAGGCATGTGAAGTGTAACAGTTATTTTTTCTGAGGCTAAAGGCGCAATTATTCGTATCGTAGTTTGAATATCTAAATATATCCTATGCCTTGTTTGATTTATTCCAGCTGGTTCAAACTGTGAGCTAAAATCAACATCTACCGCTCCAACTGGCAAAAGCCCTACTTTTATCCGGGGCCCTGTATTAGCGAATAAATCAGTAGAAAAAACTAAACCTAAAGGAATTTTAGCATAGAGAGGACCTAAATTATTTAAATTTTCTTTTACTTCTTTTGTAATCTTAGAAGCTAACAAGTTCATTTCAATAGTATTTGCCTGTAACATTGACACTTTTCCATTGTTATCTGTTCTTACATAAATTAAATCTTTATACTCTATTCCTTTTAATACTTTTTCATTTAATGCATCATTTATAGTATTTACAGCTGTTTCTTTTGCTAAAGTTTCACTTGCTGCTATAATAGCCGGTTTTAATCGATATTCTGTAAAATAGTATAAAATCACAAATAAAACAGCTATGTAAATCAAATATATGTAAAACGAATTAACCCGCCTCAGTCCCCATTTTTTCCTTTTCAAGCAAAACACCTCCCCTACATTTTATGTTAGATGAGGTGTTTTGGTTACTCCTTTTTTATTTTTTTATAAAAATCATGTTCTGTCATAACAGATATCCCGTTTCCCTTTAAAATACTTGTGGTAATTCCATCTCCCTCTATCAAATTTCCCGAAAAAGTGCCATCGTAAATTTCTCCACAGCCGCAAGAGGGGCTTTTAGCCTTAAAAATTGCCTCCTTTATTTTATACATTTTAGCAATTTTTAAAGTCTCATAGGCTCCTCTATAGAAATATTCTGTAACCTCTTCTCCTTCAATATTAAAAACCTTATCACCTTTTATCTCAGAAGGTAGACGCGGAGTTGGAAGTCCACCTAATTGCTCAGGGCAAACTAAAATAGCCTTTCCTTCTTCTACTAATTTTTTTATTTCTTCTTTTTCATTGTTTCCTTCATCGTATTTACAGTTAACTCCGGCAAGACAAGCACTTACCAAATACATTTTACCATCCCCTATTTATTGGCTAATTCTACTATTGTAACACCGTCTCCTCCTTCACCGTATTTACCTAATCTAAAAGATTTAACATGCTTATTGCTTCTTAAAAATTGTGATATCCCTGTCCTTAACACCCCTGTACCACGTCCGTGAATAATTGTCACCTCCTTAAGTCCAGCTAAATAAGCATCGTCTATATATTTTTCCACCTCTAATAAAGCATCGTCAAGGTTTTTACCTCTTACATCTATGGAAGTGCTTATAGATTGAGACTTTTCGTGTACAAATTTGCTGTAGCCTTTTTTTACTTCCTCCTCTTCTTTCTCCTCTGCTACCCTCAAATTACTTATATGAACTGTCATCTTTAAAATTCCTGCCTGCACTTCTACATTTCCCGATTTGTCAGGAAGAGAAAGTACAATCCCATTTTGGTCCAAAGGTACTATATAGACTGTCTGTCCCTCTTTTAAATTATCAGGGATTCTGCTGTAGTGAGCCTCTTTAGGCTTTAAAACTTCTTCTTCTAATTCTTCTAAATTTTTCTTTAATTCTTCTCTTACTTCTTGTATTATCCTGTCTTTATTTTGTGTGCTTTCTTCTGCCTCTCTTATCTTTTTGATTATTTCTTCAGCAGTAAATTTCGCTTCTTGTATTATTTTCCTCGCCTTTTCTTTCGCCTCTTTTAATATTTTATCCCTTTCACTTTGCAATTTTTTCTTTTCTTTTTCTAATTCCTCTTTTAAAATTTCCACATCTTTCTTTAAAAAAGCTATTTCGTGATTTGCCTTTTCCAATTCCCTTCGTTTACTTTCGACGTCTGCAATTATGTCTTCAAATTTTAAAGCTTCTCCTGAAATATACTTTCTCGCATTTTCTATTATTTGCTGAGGAAGTCCCAATCTTTTAGATATTTCAAAGGCATTGCTTTTGCCAGGAAGGCTTATTATAAGTTTATAAGTAGGCTTTAAAGTTTCAACATCAAATTCCACACTGGCATTTTCTACTCCTGGAATTTTTAAGGCATACTGCTTTAGCTCACTATAATGAGTAGTGGCTATTGTCTTCGCACCAATCTTATGCAAGGTATCGAGAATACTCATAGCCAAAGCAGCACCTTCTATAGGATCTGTACCTGCCCCTAATTCATCTAACAAAACAAGGCAATTTTTGTTTACTTTTTGGAGTATACTTACAATATTCGTCATATGAGAAGAAAAAGTGCTTAAGCTTTGTTCAATACTCTGCTCATCTCCTATATCCACAAAAACTTCCTCAAATATTGAAACCTGTGACTTTTCTTCCGCAGGAATATTAAGCCCCGCCATTGCCATTAAAGTTAAAAGTCCCACTGTTTTTAAAGTTACAGTTTTCCCACCGGTATTAGGACCAGTAATGACTAAAGTATTAAATTGCTTTCCTATATGTATATCTATAGGAACAACTACTTCCTGATTTATGAGAGGATGCCTTGCTTTTTTTAAATTAATATATCCCATTGTGTTTAGCTCTGGCCTTACAGCTTTTAGCTTTAAAGAATATTTAGCCTTAGCAAATATAAAATCTAATTCTGAAACTATTTCAATGTCATTAAATAAAATTTGTGAATACTTTTTGACCTCTTGAGAAAGTTCAAAAAGTATTCTCTGTATCTCCTGCTTCTCTTTTAATTCCACTTGTCTCAATTCGTTGTTTAAGTCAACCACTTGCATAGGTTCAATAAAAAGAGTAGCACCACTGGAGGATTGGTCGTGGACGATACCTTTAAAAGTGCTGCGATATTCTTGTTTTACAGGTACAACGTATCTTCCCTGTCTTACAGTTATAATAGGCTCTTGCAATTCTTTTTGACGTGTAGAAATTATTGAATTCAATGTCGCCCTTATTTTTTCATTTATGCTCAATTTCTGCCTTCTTAAAGCTTTAAGCATTGGAGAAGCATCATCTGCTATTTCATCTTCTGAAATTATTATATTTTCAATCCTTTTTTCCAAATTTTTTATCGGTAAGACTTTTTTATCATATTCTTTTAACCTTACAAATCTATCACTTTCTTGAAGATTTTTAAAATAGCCTTTTATTTGGCTTACCAAGTTAAGAAATTTCTTTATCTTTAAAAGCTCTTGGTTATAAAGCACGGAATCTATTTGTGCTTTTTTTATATAATCCCTTATGTCCTCAAAAGCAAAAGAAATACCTCCATAGGAGGAAATAAAGCTAATTGCCTCATTCAGTAAATCTAATTCCCTCTCTATTTCCTCTATGTCTTTTTTTATGACAATATCTAAAGCTTTTTGTTTGCCTAAATCCGAATCACAATAGCCAACAATAAACTCCACTATCTTGTCAAATTCAAGACTTTTTATTGCTCTACTATTAATTCCCCTCACCATCACAAAACTCCTCTGTAAAAATGTCCTTTTGTATATTTTCCTTCTAAAATTTCAATTTCATTCCCTTTTAAAGCTTCAATATGCATTTTTAAAACTTTCTCTATTTCTTCATCTTCTTCTATTGTATCATGTATCCTCAAAAAAGAAAGTCCAGCTTGTTTAAGCTCCTTTATGCTTAACATTAAAAGCACATCTGCGTTTAAAATCTGCATCCTGCAAAAACCATTGCTTTTAAGAGGCATTAATTTGCCTTTTCTGTCTTTTAGAAAATAATAACCTTTTTCACACCTTTCTCTGTCACAGCCTACTAAATTCCTTATTGGACAATATTCCATTGTCATAAGAGGCAGTCTACCGTATATTAAAGCTTCAAATTTTACATCACTTCTTTTGGCAATATCTTTAATCTGCTCCAGCGTAAGTTCATAAGATAAAGTCACAGCGTAAGGTTTAACGTAATCTACAGCTAAATTGTTGAAAATATTTAAAGGATAATCTATAAATATCTCAAAGTCATAATTTTTTGCAATATGATAAAGCCCTAAATTTGAAACCAAAATTTTGTTTATCCCCATATCTTGTAAAAATTCTAATTGAGGCTTTATTCTTTTTATCTCTTCCCTCAATATAGAAGGAAAAGCAGGTATAACCGTTGTCTTTGAATCTTTTGTCAGTTCTAAACCTTTTTTTAAAAGTTTTATATCAAGCTTGTAATTGAAATAGACGTATTCTATACCCAATTGGCTGGCTATCTTCAAGTGCTCAACTTTATCAGTATAAAAAGTTAAACTCACTTTTTCCTTTTTCTCTTTAAAAGGAAGTAGACTAAAAAAGGTGTGTTTTTCTTCTCTTCTGTAATACTCTAACTTTTTCTTTTCTAACATTTCTATTGCTTTTCTTCGCGCCTCTTTTATTCCCTTTACAGACATGTAAAGGCCTTTTTCAACTACTACTTCTATTTCTTCTACGTAGAAGGCTGTGTCATTTATTTGAGTAAGTTTATCCTTCAAAAAATCTTCCTCAATAGAAACTTTTTCTGCTATCTGACTTATTTCATCACTATAAACTTCTACTGTATGAATTCCTTCTTGTATCTTTATATACAAAGGTTTGTCCTTTTTTAACTCCGCATAAATTTTTATAGGAATCTTTTTAGAAAGTAAGTTTTTCAGCTTGTCATTTAACAATACATCATAAGTTTTATTTAATATTTCTCCTTCTTTTACATAAAACTTAAGAGGTAGTTCTATTATGTCTCCTTCATAAGCTCTATCTACCTTCTTCCCATTTTTAAATATTATTTCAACTTTTTGTCCTTTTTCTCCTTTTTCATTAGAAATTCCATCACCTTTTGCAATATCCCTTAAAAGCCTCAGTCTTGAAGTTTTTGAAGTTACACTTATCACTTCTGCAGCAGCAACTCCCGTGTTTTTAGGTGAAAGATAACTCATTTTGGAGGGTTTAACCCCAAAAAGATAGCCAGTAGAAAATCCTCTATTAAAAATTCGAGACATCTCTTCTATAGCTTTACCTGAATCAAAAGTCCTTCCTTCATAAAAACTGTCAATAGCTTCTCTGTAGGCTTTTACAACAGAAGCGACGTACTCGGCATTTTTCATCCTACCTTCTATTTTAAAAGAAGTGATTCCCGCCTCAATGAGTTTTGGTATATGTTCTATAGTACATAAATCCGCCATACTCAAAAGGTGTAAATCCTTTTCTAAAACTTTTCCCTCTTTATCTACAAGAGAATACTTTAAACGGCAGGGTTGTGCACATCTTCCCCTGTTTCCGCTTCTTCCTCCTAGTATACTACTCATAAAGCATTGTCCAGAATAACTGACGCAGAGGGCTCCATGAACAAAGACTTCTATTTCAATGTTAGAATTTTGAACTATATCCTTTATTTCCTTTAATGTGAGCTCTCTTGATAAAATAACCCGGGAAACTCCCTTTTCAGCTAATTCTTGTACTCCTTCTAAATTATGAACTGTCATTTGTGTACTGGCATGAACTTTTAAATCAGGATAATTTTCTCGTAAAAACTTTAATACTCCCATATCCTGCACTATAACTGCATCAACACCTATAGAATACAAAAAATCTAAATAGTTGACCAGCTTTTCAAATTCTTCATTCGCTACAAGGGTATTTACAGTAACGTATACCTTGACATCTCTTAAATGGCAGAATTCTACAGCAGATTTTAAATCATCATAGTCAAAATTGGTTGCATAAGCTCTTGCACCAAAATTTTTTCCTCCTAGATACACTGCATCGCATCCTGCATTAACTGCACTCGTTAAAGCCTCATAATCTCCTGCTGGAGCTAATAATTCAACTTTTTTCATCCAATCACCTTTACTTTTCTTCATCAAAAGTTTCTATAAACTGCCGAAACTCTTCCTCTGTCTCTAAAAGCTGTTGTTTAGTTTTAGTAAGCTCCTCCTCTAATTGTTTTATATAGCGATTTTTTTCTTCTAATTCTGCTTTTAAAGAAAGCAATTCCTTTTTGATAGCATTATTTTCTTCTTTTGCAATAAAAAGTTCATCTGCAATATTTAAAGACGACAAAAGTAGTAGTTGCATTTGTGATAACTTTTCGTAGTTTTGGAGCAATTCTTTAATTACATTGTCTACATAATTGGCAAGTTTTATTACATGCTCTTCAGGATAATCAGATTTTAAAATATATTCATTCCCATTGATAATCACGGTAACTTTATTTAACTCCACAAAAACATCCCCTTAATCTTTTGTTATTTTATTTACTTCTACATTAAAGTGCAATTTCCTTCTTAATTAAGATAAAAGATAAAAAAGGCTGTAAAATTGCCTTTTTTATCTTAATTTGGCTCCTAATTTTTTGTCAAGAGCCTCTACAATGTTGTTGTGAATTACATTTACTTCTTCATCTGTCAAAGTCCTTCCATAAGACCTATACCAGATAGAGAAAGCAACGCTTTTTTTGCCTTCAGGGATGTTAGGACCTTTGTAAACATCAAATAATTCGACTTTATCTATAAGTTTTCCTCCTGTTTCAAGTATAACTTTTTCCACAGCTTTTACAAAAATATCTCCATCTACTAAAACTGCTATATCCCTTTCTACAGCTGGATACTTGGGAAGAGGCATGTACCTATTTTCTACATTAGCATATTGTATTACTTTATCTAAGTTTATTTCTCCACCGTAGACTCTAACAGGTATGTCGTAATTTTCTAAAACATCAGGGTGTATTTCTCCAAATATACCTAATGTTTCGTCACCTAGGAGAATTTTTGCAGACCTTCCTGGATGATATGAAGGATCTTCTGCCCTTACATATTCTACTCCTTTTATACCCATTACTTCAAAAAGTGCTTCTATTACTCCTTTTAATGAGTAAAAATCCACATCTTTCCCGTACATTCCTATTGCAATAGTCTTTATTTCCTGTGGTAATTCTTTTAAGGGTAATTCTTTTGGCATAAAGATTTTAGATATTTCAAAAACTTTGAAATCTTGTACTTTTCTACTATAGTTGGTATAAGCTACATTCAATATAAAAGGCAGTAGAGTAGTTCTCATAAGGCTTTGGTCTTCCCCAAGAGGATTTATAATTTTGACTGCTTTTCTAAGAGGGCTATCTAAAGGTACGTTTATTTTGTCTAAATCCTTGTGTCCCATAAAAGACATAGTGACAATTTCATTTAATCCACAAGCCAATAGAACTTCTCTTGCTTTTTCTTCTAGTCGTTGCTCTTTGGTCAACGCTCCTAATGTAGTTTGAGCATTTTTCATTAAACTGTCTTCAATATTGTTATAGCCAAAGAGTCTTGCTATTTCTTCGGCAATATCTGCCTCTATTGTAACATCTCTTCTAAAGTGAGGTACCGTTACTTCAAGGTCATCGCCTTTTTGCACAACTTTAAACTCTAAAGACTCCAATATTTCAATCATTTGAGATGTCGGAAGGTCTGTGCCTAAAAATCTATTAATTCTGTGAGGATTTACAGTTAAAACTGTTTTTTCAATTGGCTTTGGATACTCGTCCACAAGCCCTTTTAAAACTGTACCGCCACAGTATTTTTCCATAAGCTGTGCTGCTCTTTCACAAGCTAAAACTGTAATCTCTGGGTCTAAACCTTTTTCAAATCTTGAAGAAGCTTCACTTCTTAAACCCAATTTCTTAGAAGTATGCCTTATATTGCTTCCTTTAAAATTAGCACTTTCTATTAAAATATTTACAGTAGTATCAGTTATCTCTGTATTTTCTCCTCCCATTACGCCAGCCAAACCTATAGCTTCCTTCTCATCAGCAATAACCAACATTGAGCTGTCTAAAATCCTCTCTTTTCCATCCAATGTAACTAATTTTTCTCCTTCTCTTGCCCTTCTCACTATTATGTGCTTGTTTTCAACTTTGTCCAAATCAAAAGCGTGTAAGGGTTGACCTAATTCCAACATCACATAGTTTGTAACATCCACCACGTTATTTATAGGTCTTATTCCCGCTTTCAAAAGACGCATCTGCATCCACATAGGAGAAGGACCTATCTTCACATTCTTAACGACCCTTGCCACATATCTAAAGCATAAATCCGTAGCCTCAATAGTCACTTTTGCAGGATTTTGTTCTTCGCTTTCATTAACTTCTACCACTGGCATTTTAAATTTTTTCTTAAAAGTCGCAGCTACCTCTCTCGCTATTCCTACCATTGACAAACAATCAGGTCTGTTGGGCGTTATCTCAAATTCCAATACATCGTCTTTTAGCTGAAGAGCTTCATTTATATCCATTCCTAATGGAAAAGGTGGTAATATAAAAATTCCGTTTCTTTGATATTCTGGCAGCAGGCTTTCATCAAGTCCTAGCTCTTCAGCAGAACACATCATGCCATTGGATTCTATTCCTCTTAATTTGCCTCTTTTTATCTTAACTCCTCCAGGAAGAGTTGCGCCATGAAGTGCTACTGGTATGTAATCCCCCACTTTAATATTTTGTGCTCCGGTTACAATTTGTAGTTTTTCAGTGCCTACATCTACAATACCAACTAACAATTTATCAGCATTAGGGTGCTTTTCTAATGAAATAATTTTCCCTACCACCACATTTGAAATTTCTTTCCCATAACTTGTTATAGTCTCTACCTTTGACCCTGACATAGTAAGGCCTTCAGCAATAGCTTTCGCATCTTCATCTATGTCAACAAACTCTTTCAACCACGAAAGTGACACTAACATACGACCACCCCTTTAAAACTGTTGTATAAACCTTAAATCATTTTCAAAAAGAAGTCTCAAATCTTCTATTCCGTATTTCAGCATTGTAATCCTATCTATCCCCAATCCAAAAGCAAATCCACTGTATTTTTCAGGATCAATACCAGACATTCTCAAAACATTAGGATGTACCATGCCTGCACCTAAAATTTCAATCCAACCAGTATAACCGCAAACTCTACAACCTTTTCCACCACAAGCAAAACAGCTCACGTCCATTTCTGCACTGGGTTCTGTAAAGGGAAAATAATGAGGTCTAAATTTGGTTTGAGTGTCTTCCCCAAAAAATTTCTTCGCAAATATATTTAAAACTCCTTTTAAATCTCCCATTGTTATTCCTTCATCTACTACAAGCCCTTCCATCTGATGAAATACTGGAGAGTGAGTTGCATCTATCTCATCAGACCTATAAACCCTTCCAGGAGATATAACCCTTATTGGAGGCTTATTTTTCTCCATAGTCCTTACTTGTACCGGGGATGTTTGAGTCCTCAAAAGTATATCAGAAGTCACATAAAAGGTATCCTGTAAGTCTCTCGCTGGATGGTCCTCTGGAGTATTTAATGCCTCAAAGTTGTAATAAGTAAACTCTATTTCTGGCCCTTCTGCAATAGAAAAGCCTAATCCTAAAAATATCTTTTTAATTTCATCCAATACTTGTGTCATGGGATGTTTGTGACCGTACTCATAAGGTTTACCCGGCATAGTTATGTCTATGTACTCACTTTTTATCCTCTTTTCTTTTTCTAATTGGGCAATTTTATTTTTTGTTTCTGTGAGTAAACCCTCAATTTTCTCTCTAACTTCATTGGCAATTTGACCAATTACAGGTCTTTCTTCAGGCTTTAAACTTCCCATTCCCCTTAAAATTTGCGTCAATTCGCCTTTTTTACCTAAGTATTTGACTCTTAAGTTTTCAATTTGCTGTAAACTATCAGCTGACAGAATTTCTTTTTGTGCATCTTCATAAAGCTTGCGCAACAATTCTTCCATCTTTAAACCAACCCCTCTTTTAGTGTATTAGTTAAAATAAAAAATCCTCCGTCAATAGGACGAAGAATCCGCGGTACCACCTAAATTAGCATTTTATAAAAAATGCTCACTCATTTGGATAACGGTATTACCGGCAATGCCTACTATTAGTTCAGCACGCTGCTCCGGAGGGAACTTTCCATTATCTACCTAACGATAACACTCTCAGTCTATGGTGTTATCTCCCTGTGATTTTCGATAATGTACTTTACTCCTTCATAGCATTTTGCAATATTTTTTTAAGATTATACCATCCTAATTATTTTTTATCAACCTCTGTCTTTGAGATTCGTATAAAAATATACTAGCAGCAATTGAAACATTTAAAGATTCTGCCTCCCCTGTCATAGGTATTTTCACAAAGTCATCTACCAAGTCTACAACGCTGACACCTTTCGCTTCATTCCCCAAAACAAAAGCTACTTTATCCGAAATATTGCATTCATGAACTAATTTTTGGGCTTTTAAGTAAGTTGCAAAAACTTTTATTCCCCTTTGCTTAAGTTTTAACAAAATTTGTGAAGTAGCAGCTATGACAGGAATGTGAAAAATAGAACCCATAGAGGCTCTTAAAACCTTTGGATTAAAAACATCCACACAGTTATTTATAGTAAAAATAGCACTAACTCCAAATGCATCAGCCGTACGTATTATAGTACCTAAATTTCCTGGGTCTTGAATATTGTCTGCTATAACATATACACCCTTTTCTTTTATATAAGTATTTTCTACATATTTTGGTATTTTTATAATCGCCATGACCATTTGTGGAGTTACTGTATCACTTATTTTCTTAAAGATTCTTTCAGTAGTATGTACAATTTCAAAATCCCCTTTGGGAATATCTATTTTAACCCCTTCCCCCATAACTATGTACTCTATTTCAAAGTCACTTTTTAAAGCCTCCAATACATTTGTAGTACCCTCTACAAAAAACATCCCTTCTTCATATCGGCCCTTTTTGTCTTTTAGCTTTTTGATTTTTTTTATGAGGTCATTGTTTTCACTCGTAATTAACATTGTCCACCACTCTTTTAAAAAATTAGTTAAAGCAAAAGGCCATGCAAACTGGCCTTATGCGTTTAACTGCTGCTTAGCTATATTTACTAATTCTGCAAAAGCTTTTTCGTCGTTTATTGCCATTTCTGAAAGCATCTTCCTGTTAATTTCTATTCCAGCTTTTTTAAGCCCATTTATAAACCTGCTGTAGGAAATTCCGTGGGCTCTTGCAGCAGCATTTATTCTTGTTATCCAAAGCTTTCTAAAATCTCTCTTCCTTAATTTTCTGCCAATATAAGCGTACATTAAAGATTTCATTACTGCTTGATTGGCAACTCTAAAAAGCTTGCTCTTAGCTCCAAAATAACCTTTTGCAAGCTTCAATATTTTCTTGCGTCTTCTCCTCGTCACTTTCCCAAATTTTACTCTAGCCATTTTAAAAACCTCCTAATCTATTTATGAATAAGGTAATAAGCATTTGATATTTTTAGCATCCGCACCTACCAAATAAGTAGCTTTTCTCAATCTTCTTTTTCTTTTTGCATTTTTATGTGTCAAAAGGTGACTTTTATAAGCTCTCGACCTTTTAACTTTTCCTGACTTTAACACTTTAAACCTTTTTGCTGCTCCTCTATGTGTTTTCATTTTAGGCATAAATATATCCTCCTTTTGCATTTTTGCTAATTTTTTGGTGTTAATACCATCATTAAATTTCGCCCCTCCATATTAGGAGCTTTTTCTATAACACCATACTCACTGAGCTCATTTGCAAACCTTTTTAAAAGGTCTTCTGCCAGCGAAGTGTGGGCTGCTTCCCTTCCTCTAAACCTTATAGTAACTTTTACTTTATTACCTTCTTTTAAAAACTTAATAGCACTTTTTAACTTTACACCAAAGTCATGGTCTTCAATAGTCGGGGACATCCTTATTTCTTTTACATTTATAACCTTTTGCTTTTTCTTTGCCTCTTTTTCTCTTTTACTAAGTTCATACCTATACTTACCAAAATCCATCAATTTGCACACGGGCGGATTGGCTTGAGGGGCAATCTTAACCAAATCAAGATGTCGCTCTTGAGCAATTTTATAAGCTTCCTTTGCCGACATTATGCCTATCTGCTTACCGTCTTGGTCAATCAGCCTTACCTCTTTGTCTCTTATTTCCTCATTGACCTGCAGCTCTTTGTTAATAAATACGCACCTCCTAAAAATTATGAAAAAATAAAAGCGGATATAGAAATACCCGCTTCTTTACAATAAAACAAAGATAAATACTTTTGAAGAAACCTTTGCACCTTCGGTGAAAGGTGAGAAGCGGGCGCTTCTGCTTATTTGCTTTTTTAGTTTATCATTATTTTATTTTTTTGTCAATATTTATTTTAGATTATGTTTTTTGCTTTGTACCTTTTTTTATAATTTTTTTA
>NZ_AVAF01000112.1 GCF_000445185.1 Thermoanaerobacter sp. A7A | reverse complement strand
AAAAAATTATAAAAAAAGGTACAAAGCAAAAAACATTTTTTGAAAATCTATTGACAGCTGTTTTCATAAATGATATTATAATAAAAAAATTGAATAACAATACCTCATCTTCTTGGAAGGTGAGGTAGAGGCGCGGGTCATCAAGAGTAGTATACCAGAGGTATTTAAGGGCCGATGAAGGTATATGAAAGGGATGCTCGCCGAAGCGCGTAAATTCCTTAAAGTTTACGCAGCTGGGCCTATGCCGAATAGGTATAGGACTGTCACTGGAGGTTTCCCGAGCCTTCAGTGAAGAGCTATCTCGCTATAGGGGGAAGGAGGTATTACCATGTCTATGTGCAAAATAGGCAGCTGAGGTAATACTTAGCTGTATTTTATTTTGTTTTTTAGTTTCATAATTTAAATTATTAAAGTAAATGAGGTTGATAGAATGTTGCATGGGACAATGAAAATAAATTCAAAGGGTCATTTGGAAATAGGTGGTTGCGATACTGTAACTCTTGCAAAAAAGTTTGGTACACCGCTTTATGTAATAGATGAAGAGCTCTTAAGACAAAATTGTAGAGCATTTTACAATGGCTTTAAAAAAGATTATCCAGGAAATGAAGTGATTTATGCCAGCAAAGCTTTCATGACAATGGCAATATGCAAAATAATTGAAGAAGAAAACTTGGGTCTTGATGTCGTTTCTGGTGGAGAACTATATACTGCGTTAAAAGCAGGATTCCCTGCTGAAAAAATATACTTTCACGGCAACAATAAATCGAAAGAAGAACTTATAATGGCATTAGAAAATAACATTGGGAGAATCATTGTAGATAATTGGTTTGAACTAAATATGTTAAATGACTTGGCAAAAAAGATGAATAAAGTTCCTAATATTTATATAAGAGTATCTCCTGGTGTAGAAGCTCATACTCACCAATATGTAAAAACAGGACAAATAGATTCAAAATTTGGCTTCCCTCTTTTTAATGGAGACGCAATGAGAGCCATAGAATATGCTTTAACTTTGGAAAATGTAAATATAGTAGGTCTACATTCTCATATCGGTTCTCAGATTTTTGATGCAGAATCTTATAAAGCTGAAATAGAAATTATGATGAATTTCTTAAAATTAGTAAAAGAATTTTTAGGTTGGGAAGTAGGGGAACTAGATTTAGGTGGAGGTTTTGGAATAGCATATGTAGAAGAGGACGATCCCCAGCCAATCGAACAAATAGCACAAGAAATAATGCAAGCAGTAAAGGAATATTCCGTTGCTTTAAATATAAAAATGCCAAACATAATTGTAGAGCCAGGTCGTTCTATAATAGGAAATGCTGGAACTACTCTTTACACAGTAGGAGCAATTAAAGACATACCAGGTGTTAGAAAATACGTAGCAGTAGATGGAGGAATGTCTGATAATATACGTACCGCTTTATATGGAGCAAAATATGATGCTATTGTAGCTAATAAAGCTAAGAATATAAAATCAGAAAAAGTATCAATAGCAGGAAAGCTTTGCGAATCAGGTGATATGCTAATTTGGGATATTACCCTACCTAAAATTGAAGAAGGAGATATTTTAGCAGTGCTGTGTACAGGTGCTTACAATTATTCGATGGCCAGCAATTATAACAGGTTACCTCGTCCTGCTGCAGTACTCGTATCTAATGGTCAGGCTGACATAATCGTTGCGCGAGAAACTTATGAAGACTTAATCCGAAATGATATAATCCCAGAAAGGCTAACCAATGAAAAAAGAAAAATCGCTAATTACTAAAAAAAGAGAGGTATAACCTCTCTTTTTTGTTATTCATTTTCTTTTGCTGTTTCAGCCTCTTCTTCTGCCTCTTCTTCACTTTCTCTAGGTGCCAATACAGAAACTACAACCTCATCAGGATCATCTACAACTTTTACTCCATCTGGAACTTGTATGTCTTTTACAAAAAGTGTATCTCCACTCTCTAAATTGCTTAAATCCACAACAATTTCTTGAGGGATTTTGTCAGGTAAGCTTTCCACTGTCAACTCCCAAAGTTGATGCTGTACAATTCCACCCCTGCTTTCAATAAGGCCTATTCCTTCAAACTTTAACGGAACCGTAGCTTCTATTTCTTCATACATTGATACTCTTTGGAAATCCACATGAATTATTTTCCCTTTCAAGGTATCTTCTTGAATCTCTTTAATAACCGCATTATGAGTAGAACCATCCACAATCACATTGAGGAGGACATTCCTTCCATGTTTTTGTAGCAACCTTTGAAGCGCGTTATATTCAACTGCCAAAGGAATGCTCTCCGTCATATCCTTACCATATAAAATGGCAGGAATATAACCTTGATTTTTCAAACGGCGAGCTACATTTTTACCAGTATCTCTTTTTATAGCTTCGATACTGATTGCTTGCATCTGTCACTCCTCCTTTTGTTTATTGTTTCCAAATATTATTTTACCACTACGTTTAATAAATATCAAATTCATTTGACAGGTTAATTTTTTCATAGTAAACTTTTATGTGTAAAGTGTGCGCCTGTAGCTCAGTGGATAGAGCGTTCGGCTCCGGACCGAGAGGTCGCAGGTTCAATTCCTGTCAGGCGCACCATTTATTTTTATTAGTTTTTAACAACATCTTCCGCATTGTTTAATTCATCTATAATTTCTAATAATTCTTCTCCCAAAGAATCTATAATAAAATCAGCTTCTGATAAGTCCTGATTTCCGGAATTAGGATTTTTAAAACCTATCACTTTCATCCCTGCTTTTTTAGCACCATGAACTCCATTGTATGAATCCTCAATTACAACACACTCATGAGGTTTTACTTTTAATTTGTCTGCTGCATATAAAAATATATCTGGGGCTGGTTTGCTATTTTTTACATAGTCTCCAGATACAAGCACCTCAAAACAGTTATCAATTCCCAACTTTTTCACAACTAATTCTATCACATCTATAGGAGAGGAAGAAGCAACAGCTAATCTATACTCTTTCTCAAAAAGCTTTTTTACCGTCTCTGTTATACCTTCTATAGGAATTATTTCGCCTGTTTTCAAGACATGTTCTAAATACCTTTTTCTATCTATTTCTACAAGCTCTTCTACGCTTTGAGAAAGATTAAATTTTTCTTTAACCTTCCTCCACATATAATAAGAAGAAGTCCCCACAAATGTCAAATGTTCGTCTTCACTTATCTCTACTCCTAAACTTTTGAATAATTCCTCTTCTAATTTAATGTGTATTGGCTCACTGTCAATAATTACACCGTCCATGTCAAAAATAATTGCTTTAATCATTTCATCAACTCCTTATGAATTTATTAGATATCTCTTTCTATTTTCAAGTAATCCACTTTAAATCATTTTCTTTTGATGTTCTTTTTTGGAATTACTATCCATATAATACTTCCTTTTTATAAATCTTACTTATTTTCTCTCTTAATGATCATTCCGAATTTTCTTTTTAAATCTTCAAGATATTTTAAATGCTTATCCTTTATATTGTTATAAATCTCTAAAGATAATTTTTTATCGTAAATATGTGAAGTTTTATTTCTATCCATTAACATATCTATCCAAGCTTCTCCATTATCTATTAAATGATTTTCATAAGCTGCCCTGATAACACTTCTCGGACTGTTTACTTCAATCCCTTCATAAGCAAGATAATCTTTCATAAGTTTCCACGCTAATTCAAAAGTAAATTCAAATCTTTGTATTACCCCATCAATAATTATCTCATTCTCTATCTCGATATCAAAGGCTTCTTTTAAACGCATAAAAGCATTTTTAAAATCTTCAAATCTCTGAAGTAATCTTTTTTCTATCATATACCTCTACTCCATCCTTCAATATGTTTTTTTTTAATTCCTCTTTCGCAATACTTTTAAAACTTACTACATCAAAGTCAAGAGGAGTATTTAATTCTCTTAAATCAAATTCTAAAAGATTTATCTCTGTATGTGTTATTTCATCTCCAAAAATACAAATATCAATATCCGACGTTTTTTTAAAGTCTCCCCGACCTCTGGAACCAAAAATAACTGCTTTTTCAACACTTGTATATTTTGATATCACCTTTATTATTTCTTTCAATAGTGTGACAGACAATCCTGTTTTCTTACTAATATCTAGAAATTCTAATTCTTCTTTCATATCCCAAACCTCTCAATATTATCTAAAAAGCTTCCTTGGTATATACCTTGCTATCGCTTCCAACATTTTTTCATTTGGCTCAAAAAATAGCAAAGTTTTTACTCCCCCATTTTCAAACACTGCAAAATACACATCAGGAGAAGACATAGAACTTACCGCTTCAATTCGATTTTTAATAGCTTTTATGTCTTCTGTGAGCTTGTCACTATTAACCTTTGCCATAACTTCAAAATCTCTGCAGTCAACGCTTATAACATGTTTCCTTCTTTTTTGGTCAATTATTTTGTCTACATCCAATTCACTGTTTGTAAGTGAATATTCAAACTCAATATTTCTCGACCTTATTAAGTAATACGCTAAATAGCCAAACAAAAACAAAAAGAAAATCAAGAAATTTCTAACTATTGGTATAAAAGGTATCACGCCAAACACAATAATTAATGCAGCTACTACAACACCAATACTAAATAGAGTATCCTTCGAAGTTTTTTGTTTTTTGACTAATCTTTCGATAAATACATCCATTCTTTTTTCACCTCTCCCTTAATTATATCAGCAATGTCAAAATTCCACAACTTTATATATTTAAAAGCGAATAAAATTAAAGTCTCCACCCTTTTAAAAGTGGAGACTTCACCTACTTTTATATTTCAATTTCAATATTATCTCCTGGCTTCAATATATCTGTATAGGAGGCACGCCTTCCATTAAGTTTCATTTCTGGCACTTTATTATTATCCAGTTTCAAATCTATAAAATTAAATACGTCTACAAACAGATACTCTTCTTTCCCCTTTAACACTACTTCTTTCCCATTTACTGTTACAACAAAACTTGTTAAATCTTCTTTTATAACTATCTCATCCCCATTTTTTATAACATAATTTTGGTCCACTTTTGAATCATTTACAAAAATTATTTTCCCTTTTTGCTGCTTTAGTAGTTCACCAGCAGTTATTGTAGCATCTTGCCCTTTTTGACCTTTTATAATTGTTATTTCGTCTCCATCCTTTATAGGAGTTTTTAAATTTGCTAATGAATCATTTACATATATTTTGGGAGGTGTTCCTTCTTCACCTTTAACAACGATTTTTTGGCCGTTAAGATTGAAAACTAAATCTTTGCCATTTTGTACAATTAAATTTTTAGAGTCATAGTTTATAGCAACTAAAGCATCCATTACCGTGGGATTTTTTATGTTAAAAATCTTTATTGTTTCATTGTCAATAGAAACTTTTATAAAGTCCTTTCTCTTATTTATCATTGCAGAGTAAGCTATTCCTATTGGAGTTATGCTTTCAGGGCCTTTTAACGTCTTCCCTTTGTAATCTAAAATTTCTACTGATTTTATATCTCGTACAGATACTCTTTTTATAGGTAAATTCAATATAGATGCTATTTCTTCAGGCAAATTAGGAAGATTACTACTGCCACCAACTAAAAATACCGCAGAAGGGCTTTTACCATTATATTTTATAATTTCGTTGCATATCTTTTGCGCCAAAACTTTAACTTGTGGCGCTATAATTTCCATTACTTCTTCTTTTGTTATTTTGTGCGCTATATTTAACACGTCTTTAAATTTGATTTCTTTTTTTGTGCTTTTTTTTATTTTCTCAGCAGTATTAAAATCGGTGAGGAAATGGGTAGCAATTGATTCAGTAATTTCATCACCGGCATAAGGCACCATAGAATATGCTATTATGTTTCCTTCTTTTGATATAGCAATATCAGAAGTACCTGCTCCTATATCTACAAGAGCTATATTCAACATCCGAATTTCAGGTGGAATTGCCACATTTATTGCTGCTATAGGCTCTAACGTGATATATGAAACTTCCAACCCAGCTTTTTTTATTGCAGCATAGAGCCCTTCTACTACATCGTAAGGAAGAAAAGTAGCTAAAATTTCTACTGCTATTTCACGGCCTTTATGTCCTTTTAAATTGGTAATAGGAAAACTATTTAAGTAATAATTGGATACTGTATAACCAACGGTATGATATTTTGTAACCCCTGATTGAGAAACAATGGAATTTTGTGCAATCTCAAGAGCTTCCAACTCGAGATTGTCTATATCTTCCACCGATATTTCGTGCTCTTCATCAATATTTTTTTCCGCTCTCGCAGATTGAGTTTTTAAAGACCTTCCCGCCGCCGCAATACATACTTCTGTCAATTTTATATTTAAAGAGTCTTCAAGCCTTCTCTTTATTTTTTCAACAACATTAGCAACTTTATCTATATCATGAACTTGCCCATCAAACATTGCCCTACTTTCATGTTCCATCTGTTCAACAGCAAGTACTTGTAATTTCCCATTATTTTCAATGCCTACTATTCCTACAACTACCCTTGTCCCAATGTCAAGAGCAAAAATAATATCACGGTTATCCATCATTTAACCCCCGAAATTATTACTTTATAATTTTATTATACAATTTTACATATTATTTCGGAAGAGTTTTTAGTAAGTTTAATATAGATTAACATTTTTAACAGCAGGATTACGTAAAAGGAATTATAAGGCATGCAGTTGGCATAGATAATAATTGGAAATGGGACATATATAAAAAAATAAGGTTTAAAATTGGGAGGCTTATATTGCCTCCCATTAATCAACTAGCTGTATTTGCATGTACTTTCTTGCTAGTGCTGTTAGACCACCTGCCACACTTATCTCCCCATCTTGAAATTACCTCATCTCCTTGTATGAACTCTACGACTTCGCATCGATTTGGGCAAGCAGTACACTCAAAACCTACTGCTCTATATTTAAAGTCACTTACCTCAAAGCCTTTAAAGAAAGTATATCCTTTTTCTTTTACTGCTTCTTTTGCCAATATTGCTGATCCGATGGCTCCCATTACGCCGTAATGTTCAGGCACATATACTTTCATTCCTAATGCCTTTTCAAAGGCTGCCTTTATTCCTTTATTAGCAGCAACACCACCTTGAAACACTATTGGCTCTTTTATTTCTTTTCCCTTCCCTACATTATTTAGATAATTTCTAACAAGGGCATCACACAAGCCACTTATTATGTCAGGAAGAGCATATCCCATCTGCTGCTTATGAATCATGTCAGACTCCGCAAAAACACCACATCTACCCGCAATTCTGACAGGACTTTTAGATTGTAAAGCTATGTCTCCAAACTGTTCGATGGGAATATTTAACCGGTATGCTTGCTGGTCAAGAAAAGAACCGGTACCTGCTGCACAGACTGTATTCATTGCAAAATCTACTACTACCCCATCTCTTAAAATTATGATCTTTGAGTCTTGTCCCCCTATTTCAATTACAGTTCTGACATCCTTTATTACATTGGAAGCTGCCACGGCATGAGCAGTAATTTCATTCTTGACAATGTCTGCCCCCACCATTAAGCCAGTCAATTGCCTTGCACTCCCTGTGGTGCCTACTCCTTTAATAACCATATCTCCTATTTTATTTTTTATCTCACGAAGAGCATTTTGAACTGCTTTAATAGGTTGGCCCTGTGTCCTTATGTAAACAGAATCTACTACTCTATTATTCTCATCAATTACTGCAATATTTGTACTAACAGAACCTACGTCTATCCCCATGTAACCTTTCATATCTAACCTCCTAATTGTTCATTTATTTTACATTTTTGCCTTTAAAATCATTTTTTATACTCTTGCAATTAACGAATAAATTGCATTAATAAGCAAAAACTACATTCAGAATAAAAGTGGGGGCGAGAAATTATGAAAAAGAATTTGCACATTATTATTTTGGCGCTTTCTATCTTTATAAATTTGCTTTTTATTTACATTTTTATCTCAGAAGTAAAACCAAATCTAAATCTCAACCTTTCTTTTATCTTGACAGCAGCAGTAATTGTTGTAACCTACCTACTATTTAAAAATAAATTTTCGGAGCTCATGCCTGTAAACTATAACAATATCACTGAGACAAATGAAGATGCCAGTCATCGAAAAAACAATATCACTTTTAAGGATGTGGCGGGCTTAGATGAAGTGATCGATGAATTAAAAGTTATAATCGACTTTATGACAAATACAGAAAAGTACAACAAAATGGGAGCAAAAATTCCCAAAGGTATATTATTTTACGGACCACCAGGTACAGGAAAAACTCTTTTGGCTACGGCATTAGCTGGTGAAACTAATTCTACTTTTATCAGTGCTTCCGGTTCAGAATTTGTAGAGAAATATGTAGGAGTAGGGGCAAGTCGCATAAGATCTCTTTTCGCAAAAGCAAAAAAAAGCGCTCCCAGTATTATTTTTATAGATGAGATAGATGCTGTAGGAACAAAGAGAAACACCGATAACAATTCAGAAAAAGATCAAACTTTAAATCAACTATTGGTAGAAATGGATGGTTTTAATAGCAACGAAGGAATTATAGTCATAGGAGCAACTAATAGAATTGACATGTTAGATGAGGCCTTACTAAGGCCCGGAAGATTCGATAGAACCATACACATTGGAGCACCTAATATGAAAGCAAGGTTGGAAATATTAAATGTACATACCCGCAATAAACCTCTTGACGAAACTATATCTTTAAGTGAATTAGCACGAAAAACTCACGGTATGACAGGCGCACATCTGGCTACTATGTGTAACGAAGCAGCAATACTGGCTGTGATGAAAAGTAAAAGTAAAATTGGAAAGGAAGAATTTGAAGAAGCATTAGAACGCGTAATTGCAGGCCTTAAAAAGAAAAATCCTTCTGTATTAGAAAAAGAGCGAACAATTGCTGCGTATCATGAAGCGGGTCATGCTCTAATTGGAAAAATTTTAAACGTAAATACTATAGAAAAAATTTCAATCGTCCCTCGAGGTGAAGCATTAGGATATGTATTAAACTTTCCAAAAGAAGATGCCTTTTTACTAACAAAAACAGAATTAAAAAATAAAATAACCATGCTTTTAGGAGGTAGAGCTTCTGAGGAAATAATATTCAATGAAATCTCAACAGGAGCCGAAAATGACTTAAAAGAAGCTACAAAAATTGCCTATCAGATGGTTTGCAATTATGGAATGAGTGAATTGGGAAACAGGGTTTTTGACTTACACATGTTAAAATCCACAGAAATTGTCGATAAAGAAATTGACAAAATTATAAATAGCTGTTATATACTTGCCAAAAAAATATTGCTAGAAAATAAACATAAAGTTATTGCAATAGCCGAAAAGCTTTTAGAAAAAGAATCAATTACAAAAGAAGAATTAGAAGCATTATGGGAAGAAGAAAATACTTTATGCGTATGACAAAAAAGCCTATTTAAAAAACAGGCTTTTTTGTCATTTTTAGTATCCCATATACTATAGCAAGTATAACTATAAAAGTAAAAAAAGCATTTCTGAAAATTACAAACACAGCATCTTGAAAAAATTCTAAAGGAAACATTTGTATAAGTCTATCTGTTTCGGCGTTTAATTGCCATAAATCATTGTCAAAAAATAAAAGGTGAAAACCAGTAAACCAATTATCAAAATTCAAAGTCACCGTCAACGCAAAAGCCAACAGTAGAATTATTATAAATATTGTACCTTTTAAAAGATAATCGAAGGCTTTATAAAAGGATTTTACAAAAAGAAAGTATGTAAAAATGAGTATAAAAACTATTATCGATATATTTCTTGTTAAAAAACCCATTTGAAACAAATCTTTTACATCTTTCATATGAGCTAATTCTCTATCATTAAACATTCTCTGCATACTGCCATTAATTTTTACCATTACATCTAAAGTTTCTTCTTTGTCCATTAAATACCTCTGCATTATCTGGGTTACTTTCATAAGTTCATCAATATTCATGCCTGTTACTGACATTACATTATTTTTTTCGTATTCCTCTTTATAAAAATTACCGTTAAAAGCCACATATTGCAAACTAGTAAGAAAAACAGCCAAAAACAGTGAAACCACCATGCCACTACTAAGAAAGGTATGAATAATTTTCCTCACCATTTTAAATAACATCCTTTGCACCTTTTATAATAGCTTCATAAAAATTTTTTTGGTTTTTTAAATCCTTGTAAAGCTCTATTTTTTTCTTTACTGTATGCATAAAAGATAATTTTCTACTCTGTGAATTGTCAAGCTCAATGGAGTTTTTTATATAATGCAAGACTTCTTTTTCAAAATTCTGAGGCACAGGAATAATTCCCATAAGTCTTCTCAATCTCGCTTTTCTATACTCATTTTTCATGTTCCTTGAAATATCTTCAATTAAAGAAATGACATTTTTTATTTCGCCTTTTATCAGAGCCATATCTATAGATTCTTCCTCTATTTGACCATCCTCGAGTACTATTTCACTGGTATCATTTAACAAGTTTTCATACTCTGAAAGCGTTTCAATGTCTTCTAATATACCCTCATCTATAATTTCCATAATGTCCAGATCAGAATAATCAATTTCTCCTAATAGTAAATTATACCTATACAATTCAAAATACCAATTGGAAATTACATTATCACAGGTTTTGATATTTTTTTCTATTTCTTTGTAATCTAAAGAACCTTTATTTAATTTAACATAAAAATCTATATACTCCCCAATAAAAGGCTCTTTTTTAAATAAAGTTTCAAATTTATTTTCTGACAAAAATACTATCAATAGTCTATTTATAATTTTTAAAACAGAAAAAGAAACCTCTCTTAGACTTTGAATACTTTTTATTAACTCTACACTTTTTTTAAAGTACGCGTCTACTTCTTCCCAAGTCATTTCTTTAAAATCCAGCGACTGTAAGTACTCAATTTTCTTAGCAATAAGAGGGAAAAATTCGCCGTAGCCTTCTATTAATTTTCCATAAAAATTTTCCTCTATATCTATTACATTTTCCAAAAAAGCTTCATAATTTGGATAATCCTTCTCCAATCCCTTTGTTAAATATTCATAAAAGCGTTTTTTAGACATAGCAAAAGGAATGCTGGATATTATTTCTTTTATCCTTTCTTCTTTTTCCTCTTCAACCTCATTTATAAAATTAATAACACTTTCGTAAAATTCTTCCTCATCTATCAATTCTTCAGAAAAGAAATCTCTTATTCTATCACTTACCACTTCGTTAACATATCTCGATTCTACATAATACCCATACAAAACATCTATAGCATTTTCAAAATACTCTTTATATTTTCTAATCGTCTTTTCTACATTTTCTTTCATTTTTTCTTCCATAAGGCTGAAATATTTTGTATTATTTGCTATATTCTTAACAACCTCCAAAATGTTTTGTGTTTCTTTATCCAAATATGCCAAAGCATTTGCCACATTCTTTTTTCTAAATAGTACATGGTATAAATACACCGTCTCATTAAAAAGCTCCAAAATGCTAATTATTTGTACTATTTCTTTTTGTTTTTTTATTATTCTTTTTAACAACAAAGAAATCTCATTTGGTGTCTTCGGAATTTTATTGAGTTGTTCCCGCAATTCTCTTACTTCATCTTGTTGCATTGTTACACCTCTCAGTCAATTATCTTTAACATTCGCGACAGGTCTTCTACTAAAGAATACTCTTGTTCTTCCTTAGTTACAGCCAGTTGAGCTACAGTGTTGGCAAGCAAAAAATTTGTTTTCTCTTCTATATTAGTCAAAATTTCTTTTATTTCAAGCAAAACATTGTTAAAATCTATCTTTTGCTGTTGGATTTCTACTAGCAATCTATTCACGGAAATTTTTAAATTTTCGGCTTGTCTTTCTTTTGATGAAGCATTTTCAATAATCTTGTTCATTCTTTTTTCAAACTCTAATCCAATTTTTTCTATTCTCTCCTCTAACATTTCTTTTTCCTTTTCTAACTGTGAAATTTTATTTTTATAGCTTAAAATTTCTCCTTCTTGCTCTTTTATTTTTTCAGTAAGCCTTTCTATCTCCATTATATTCTTTTTTTCCTGCAGAATCAATTTTTCCTGTAATTTTTCAATCTCTTTCAATAGTTTTTTGTTGATTTTTACTGATTTATCACTACCCTCTTGCCCATCAATATTTTTTTCTATTTTTTCTTTTTCCCCTTCAATTAAATTTGATAAGTCCTGTAATATTTTTTTATAACTCTCACCTTTGGAAAATAGAAGAGCAGAAAAAATAACTTCTGGCTTATATAAACTCAAAAGCTCTGGTACTTTCTCCTCTATTTTTTCAAGAGTCAAAAGCTGTATCTGCTTCGCCAAATCTTCGTAAATTTTTTCCCATTCTTTTATAAACATTTTCTCATCTATATTCCCTTTCAAAATCTCTTCTCTGAGAATTGGAATTATCTTTTTAGGTGGAGAAGCACTTTCTATTAATCGAAAACCAGCCAACTTTTTCTGTAAATTAGTATTTTTTTTGAAAGGTTTTATAAGCACATCATAAGGGAGAGTAGATAAAAAAATATCTATATATTTCTTTTCTGTCACATTTTTAAATTCCAACATATTTTCACCTTCTCACATTTTAATGAGCTTGTCTGTTTTTTTATAGTTCTCTTCAATAATTTTTTGCGCTAAATATCTAATCCTAGGGCTCTCGCTTTCCATTGCATCCCTAAATATTTTTTCATCAATTATATTTTTCAATCCTTTGGCATTTTTACCTAAAATTTTATAAATCAAATACTGTATTTCCTCCTTTCCAGTATTTTTTAATTTTTGTACTAATTCTTTTGCTATTTCCTCGTCAAGATTGGTTTCTATTATTTTTAAAGCGTTTATACAAGCATAACCATCATCATTTTTAATAATATACTTTACACCTTCTGCAATTTGCCTATTTATGTCACTGTTTTTAAGCCCCCTCAATCTTTTAATTTCTTTTATTGCATTTAACAATTCATCTGCCGGAAAGCCTGGTTTTACAATGTAATAGAATAAATTACTTAGATATTTTAACTCTCCCAACTGAACCAAAGCCGAATAAACATTAATAGCCAAATAATTATTTTCTAAAAACTGTCTTATCAGAGGTTTTGCTTCTAATATTTGCAAATTTGCTAAAGAAGTAATAGCACAAGCCTTTAACTCTAACGATTGATTTTCTTCTTTCAAAATTTCCAACATTATATTTGCACATCTTTCGTCTTTCGTATATCCTAACCCAATCACTATATTCATTTTGTTTTCTATGTTAGGGTCATAATAAGCCTTAAGTAAATACTCTGTAGCAATACTTGTCCTCATTTTCCCTAATGTTATCGCAGCTTTTTGATTATATTTCTCCTCATATAGCAGATCTGCAATATGTTCAACGGCCTTTTCCTTTAAATTCGCTATAACATTAGAATATACAATATTCAAGCTGCTATTTTCATTCTCTAAATATCTTTCTATTATCTGCTTTAGTGCTTCATCTCCCAAGCCAGCAAGCTTTGTTAAAATTCTAAAAGCAAAATGTCTTTCTCTACTATTAAATCCATTAAGAGAATTAACCATATTCAATATATGAGGAATGCATTTTTTCTCTCCCAATTCTATAAGAGTTTCTGCTGCTATTTCCTTTAAATTATCATTTTCTAAAAGTAAAATTAACTGTTCATAAACCCTTATTTCTTTTATTTCTCTAAGCGTTTGAAGGACAAGTTTAATTTGTTCTTCCCATTCCCATTCTTGTAAAATAGTGATAAGAGCATCACGGGCCTCACCGCTGTTATTTGATATATTTTTGAGAATTCTTACCATTCTTTTAAAAACTTCTTCTTGTCTTAAATCCAAAGCCTTTGTACTATATACTATCATCTCAATTGGATTTTGCCCTTCTGATAAAATATTTCTCCCTAATTCAACAATGTATTTTTCTAAAGAAGTTAGGGCAGATTGGTTAAGAGTAGACAGCAATTGAATTTTTTCTCCAATAAGTTTTGCATTAGTTTCGCTAATATAATATTTAAATAGTTCTCTTTTAAAGTTTTTATCTTTATCTTTCAGCCTTTTTGCTCCCAAATATTCCATTCCATCATCCATCGCCTCTTTTGAAACATCTATAAAAAAATCTTTATTCTCCAAAAGCAACTCTTTCCACTCAATGCTCATAGTTTTCACTCTCCTCGCCAATAGCCACTTGAACTCTTTGCTCTGTAGAAGCTACTACCCATGCGCCCAAAGTCAAAATCCTATTTCTATCAAAACTTATTTTTAGAGAAATAGGTGTGCCGGGTTTTATTAACTTTGAAAAATTTAATTGGACGCTTTTTAAACGCTTCATCTTTGGATCCCATAAATTTTTCCCTGAAAATACATCCAAGCGCATACCCGTAGCATTAGTTACTCTTAAAATCTTGTCATACTCTCTTTCATAAGGTGCCTTTGTACCTTGTGAAACAATCAAAAAAGGCAATCCATTCTTTATATCAATGTATATATTGGAAGCCAAAACAGGCTCAATTTTGATATTGTTATTTCCTTTATCCAGTTTTTCGCTTAAATAGTGGTAGATTGCTGCTCCCCTCGCCACCGAAAACATAGGGTGTAAACTTATTAGAGCTTTTTTCATAAATAATTTTTCTATGACATTTCGCACAGGCTTATAATTGCTCATACCTCCTGTCAAAAGTACATCATCTATATCTTGAAGCATGAGCCCCGCCTTTTCCAATGTATCTAAAATAGGGTCTACGACATTATATCCCATGTTTCCTTCTTTAACCAATAAAGGTCTTATACACTCCTCATATTCCTTACTAGATATTTTAAACTTGTAAGGTTTCCCTCTTATAAAATTTTCTATAATATTTTCATATATTACTTCTTCCCCACCTGAAATACTAAAAAACTTTCTTGCCTTTTCTATCTCCCAAACCATTCTGTTATATACACGCCTTTTTTCATTTTCAATATCAAATAAATCCCCCATTTCCTTTGAATATTTTTCCAAAAGATAAATGCCCCCTATTAAATCAAAATTTATTCCTCCTACCAGAGTATGGGAAGAAATAGCTATTTCTTCTACAATGAAGTCATTATCCGTCATTTGGACTTCTAATATCGAGACATCACAAGTGCCTCCTCCCAAATCGAATACCAACATTTTTCTCGGTTGTGAAAAATCTAAATGTCTTTTGTTTTGTGGCAATTTCTTTTCAGTATTTATAAAATCAAGAAGTGCTGCTGTAGGCTCGGAAATAAAATAAGTATTTTGCTCATCAAATCCTGCCATTTTTGCAGCTTTTTTTGTCGCCCGAATTTGGTCGTGATTAAAAGATGCTGGCACAGTTATAACCGCATTTACTATTTCTTCGCCAATTTCCCTCTCCAAACTCTGTTTAGCTTCCTTTAATATTAAAGCTGCCACTTCTTCCGGTGAAAAAAGTTTTTTATCAATTTCCCAAAAATAACCTGGCGTTCCTATATAATTTTTACTGTTGTAAATAACTCTCTCCGGTTCCTTAGCTTTCATAGACTGTGCTATTTTGCCCACATACTGATTTCCACTTTCATCTACATATAAACAAGAAGGCAATATTTTATCATAAATATATTCATGGTCTTCATTAAACTGTCCAATATCTATGACCCGAGGCAGTAATTCCCCTTCTTGAGATATTTCCAAAATCGATGCAACCGTATTCGTAGTACCCAAATCTATTCCTACATATCTTTTCATAAACTCCCCCCTATTGAAGTTCTATTATTTCTCCTTCTTTTGGTGCAAAAACTTTTATTCCTTCAATTCTTTTTAAAATTGTTTCTATAGTTATTTCACTCTTACTTTCGTATCCCCTGTGAATTACAAAAACAGCAGATGGAGCCATCTTTATAACTGTTTCTAATAGGTCTACCATATTTGCATGATTTAACATTCCAATTTGATAATTTTTTAGCCCCTCAATTTCTCTATTATTAGTATCGAGATTCATAATACAGCCCTTTGAAAAATTTTTTATTTCAGAAGCATATATAAAAGATGCACTTCCCTCTTTTACGTCATTTGAACTGGCG
This sequence comes from Thermoanaerobacter sp. A7A, assembly GCF_000445185.1. Taxonomy (GTDB): domain Bacteria; phylum Bacillota; class Thermoanaerobacteria; order Thermoanaerobacterales; family Thermoanaerobacteraceae; genus Thermoanaerobacter. The sequence continues at coordinate 631 of NZ_AVAF01000112.1, read as the reverse complement.
AGAATCACGCAATTGCCTAGGGCTATTTCCTTTTTTATAAAATCTTTTCTATCAGTGTATAAAGTATTTTCAGCCGCATTTAGTATTCCATTCCCATATATGGGCCCAGCAAAATTTTCATATAATTTACTAAAATATGCTATATCTCCATCTACATACACATTAAAAGGAATATATGAAAAAGTTTTTCTAAAAAATAATAATAGGTCTTGCCCTTTACCAATAGCATATACAGGCAAAAGTATTCTCTCTTCATCTTTCAATAGTTTTTCTATCGACTTAAGTATCAATTTATCCTGTAAATACTTATTTTGGACACCAAAGTTATTGCCGTAACCATAAGTAGCTTCAGTTATTAAAATATCTACTTTTAAATTGGGAAGAAATCTAAGTCCTTTATTGCTTTCCACATCTTTTAATGTAAAATCACCTGTATAAAAAATTTTTATCCCCTCAATCTCAACATACACAGCTACAGCCCCTAAGACATGCCCCGCAGGAAATAACTTAAGTTTTACTTCTTTATTTTTTATTCTAAAACTACTTTCTTCTTCTGTATCAAAACTTATAATCTGACTGTCAAAATTTATAATCTCCTCTTCTATTTTTATCTCTAATCTTGTATGTCCCC
>NZ_AVAF01000111.1 GCF_000445185.1 Thermoanaerobacter sp. A7A | reverse complement strand
GCAAAAATATTTGCTTCAAAATTTCTTTAGTAGGTCTTGACATTATAATCGGAGAGTTTAAACCTTTTCTTAATAATTCCACAATTCCTGCAGAATGATCTAAATGAGCATGAGTAATAATTACCAAATCAATATCTTTAATATCTATAGGTAAATTTTTTATAGAATTGTAATATAAGGTTTTATCCTTAATTAAAGCTCCCGCATCTAGTAAAATATTTATTCCCTCATAGGATACCAAATAAGAGCTAGCACCAATATTATCCCCTCCCCAACAAAAAAATTTAAAGTTATGGATGGCGTTAAAATTTTTTCTGGTTTTATGGTAATATTCATTTATTAACTTTGAATTTTCTGGAAACAAGCGATAAAGTTTAAGATTTTGTTTTTCTTCTTCACTAATAAGGCCATATTTTAATTTTAACCGTAATATATATAAGTCTTGAGGATTTAATTTATAAGCTTTATCTAAGAATTGGTGTCCTTTTATTTCACCAATTTCTTCGTATATTTCAGCTATAAGTCCATATATTTTAGGCAGTAACAATTTATCTTCTACTTTTTTCTCCATATAAAGTAATTCTTCCAAAACTTCTAAAATCCTTCTTTTATTTTTAAAAGAAAGTAACAATAAATAAAATTTTATCCATTGGTCTTCCCCACTATAATTCATTAATGCTTCAAAAAGGTTTTTTGTTTTTAAAGATTCTTCTACCAAATCTAAAAGAATCACACTTTTTACAAACAAAGCTAAATTATGTTCATCAATTTCTAATTCGCTTTTTAGCTCAAAAAAATGCTCTTTTGCTTCTTCAGGAATACCAATATAAATTTCAAGTATTATCTGCCACAGCAGCAAATATTCATATAATTTTTTGTCCAATTTTTTTACCAAACTTTTTTGCTGAAAAACATACCAATAAGCATTTACATAATCCTCCTTTTCTATAAATTCTTTTAGGCTGTTATCGTATACATCATAAATATTTAAAAATGACGTATCTCGCCACCTCCCTATGTTTCTATTTTAATACCTTTTGAGTAAAAATTCTACACAAAAAATAAGTCTGGATTTTGTCCAGACTCCAGACTGTAGACAAACTTTCGAAAATAGGATATTTTGCAATCGGTGCGACTTGTGACAAAGCGTCAACAAAACTTAACAAGACCGAGGGTGGAGGCAGGGCCGAAGCCAGGATGGCGGAGGCGGGCACCTTAAGGCAAGGAGGCCGATTGTGCCCGGTACCCTGCCGGAGCCGAAGGTCGAGCTTTAGTTTTGTCGCTTTGGAACATCGGAGTGACGATGCAAAATATCCTATTTTAAAATTTTTTGACTTTGTCAACAAACTGAAGTCTGGATTTTGTCCAGACTAAAAAACTATTACAATTTATTAAGTTTTTTTGCTTCTTCTGCCACTAAAAGAACTTTATCAAAATCACTACCTATAGAAGCCTCTACGCTAGCTGCAATTGCTCCCTCCACTAAAGGTGCATCGGCAATTTTTACTTTCCCTTCATATTCCTCTCCCAGGAGTTCTATTGCCATTTGCGCACTCATTACAGCACTTCCAATATCAACTAGAACTACTATTCCTTCTCCTTCATCTACTTTTTTAATTTCCTCCATTATCTCTGTAGCATCTGTTCCCAATCTGCCATCTTGTGTCCCGCCAGCTATCCCTATGGGAACTTTTCCACCTGTCATTTGGCTTGCAAGTTCATAAATCCCCTCTACTATTTTTCTTGAGTGAGAGACTAATACTATTCCAACCATTTTTTCCTCCACCATCATGATAAATTGACAACATCAGAAAAAGACTTTATCATCAAATATGCTGATGTTGCCCCTGGATCCAAGTGTCCAATGCTTCTTTCTCCTAAGTAACTTGCTCTTCCTTTTCTTGCAGAAATATTCTTAGTGTATTCCATTCCCTCTTTTGCAGCATTAGCTGCTCTATTTAATGCTTCAGGTAATGCAATGTTGTTCTCTAAACTATCTTTTAAAGCTTTATATGCAGGTTCAATAGAATCTATCATAGTCTTGTCTCCTGCTTCGGCTTTTCCTCTTTGTTTGATGCCATCTAAAGCAGCTTCAAAGATTTTAACTATATCCTCTTCAGAAAGTTCATTTTTACCCTGAACTACTTGGCCAGCCCTCATAAAAGCTGTACCATATAAAGGGCCAGAAGCTCCTCCCACCGTTGATACAAGTGTCATGCCTATAGTTTTTAATATTGTCCCTATATCAGTAGTTTCAGGCAATGTGGCCAATTTTTGCTTTACGGCATCAAATCCTCTATCTAAATTTATTCCGTGGTCCGCATCACCAATAGCGGCATCCAACTCTGTAAGGTACTCTTTATTTTCTTTTATAACCTCTACAATTTTGTCCACAATTTTTAGGACATCATTTTTTGTGATAACCATCTTCTACCTCCTAAAAATTTATAATTGTTTGAAAGCAGGTGTATCAGCCTTCGCATCTAACAATGTTTTAAGTTCTTCATCTAATTTTAATAATGTTATAGAAAATCCACTCATTTCAAGAGAGGTCATAAATTCTCCCACGTATGTTTTGTAAACTTTGATCTTCTTACTCTCTAAGATTTCTGCTACTTTCCTGTTCGCAACATAAAGCTCCATTAAAGGAGTTGCACCAAGCCCGTTTATCATAACAGCAACCTCGTCATTTTCTTTATAAGGCAGGTCATTTATTATTTTCTCCATTAAATGTTCTACTATTTCATCTGCAGGTTTTATTTTTTCTCTGTGAGTTCCAGGCTCTCCATGTATTCCTATACCAATCTCCATCTCATCTTCTGCAAGAGTAAAGCTGGGTTTCCCTGCTGCTGGAACAGTACAAGGTGTTAGTGCCATTCCCATTGACCTTACATTTGCAATTACTTTCTCAGCCACTCTTTTTACTTCTTGTAAGCTAGCCCCTTCTTGTGCCTTTGCTCCAGCAATTTTATGAACAAACACAGTTCCAGCAATGCCACGTCTTCCCTGCGTCCAAGTGCTATTTTCTACTGCAACATCATCGTTCACTATCACTTCATCTACTTCTATTCCCTCCATCTGTGCCATTTCTCTAGCCATTTCAAAATTCATTACGTCACCTGTGTAATTTTTAATAATCAATAATACTCCTTTTCCTCCATCCACTGCCTTAATCGCTTCATAAATTTGGTCAGGTGTAGGTGAAGTAAAGACAGCACCAGGGCAAGCCGCATCTAACATTCCATAACCCACATATCCTGCATGAGCAGGCTCATGGCCACTGCCACCACCACTTACAAGTCCAACTTTTCCTTCTACAGGTGCGTCTTTTCTGACAATTACATCTATGTTGTCAAGTTTTCTCAGGTAAGATGGGTGAGCAGCCAGCAAACCTTCTATCATTTCTTTCACGACATCATTAGGATTATTAATCAACTTTTTCATAATTTACCTCCTCCTAAATTTACTTTTGTTATTTTTTAAATGCAATTTACGTGCCACCAAATAAATTGTAGTGAACAGGTAATAAAAAAATAGCCTTCAAAGGCTATTTTGGTAAAAAGTATCAACCATTTATTTCTTTTGGTATTATCTATCAACAAGTCCAAATTTCCTTGCTTTTGCAGCTATAGTTTTATGGGTAAGTCCTAAAACTTTTCCTGCTTTATTAAAGCTTTTATATCTTTGTAGCGCAGCCTTTATTATTTTATACTCATATTCTTCCATTGTAAGTAGCTCACTATTTTCTCCAAGATAAATAATATCATCATCTGATACAGTAGTAGTTTCATTTCGAATATATTGGGGCAAATCTTCATAATCGATGTAATCAGTATCACTTAATGTTATACACCTTTCAATTATATTTTCTAATTCTCGTATATTCCCGGGCCAATCATAATATATCAATGCTTGCATAGCTTTTTTCGTAACCTTTTTTACATTTTTGTCTAGTTTTTTGTTCAGCTTTTCTATAAAATGTTCGACAAGTAGAGGAATATCTCCTCTTCTTTCCCTTAATGGAGGCAAAATTACAGGTATGACATTCAGCCTGTAATACAAGTCTTCCCTAAAAACCCCATCTGTTATAGCTTTTTCTAAATCTTTATTTGTAGCTGCAATTATCCTCACATCTACTTTTATAGTTTTTATTCCCCCTACTCTTTCAAATTCCTTTTCTTGAATCACTCTCAAAAGCTTTACCTGAATCTCAGGTGGAATATCTCCTATTTCATCAAGAAATATCGTTCCTCCATCTGCTAATTCGAATTTTCCTATCTTTTGAGTTACAGCTCCAGTAAAAGCTCCTCTTTCATGCCCAAAAAGTTCACTCTCCAATAGAGTCACAGGAATAGCCGCACAATTTACCCTTATAAATGGTTTATCCTTTCTCTTACTGGCGTAATGTATCGCATTAGCCACCAGCTCTTTCCCCGTTCCGCTTTCCCCTCTTATGAGGACTGTTGAATCAGTTTCTGCAGCTTTAGAAGCAATAGTAAGAGCGTCTTTTAATTTTCCGCTATTGCCTATTATTATGTCAAAAGCTTTGTCAAGTTTTCTATCTCTTTTCAGCTCATTTTCCAAATATTCTATTTGAGGGAAGTCAGAAAATACTATAACCGCCCCTTCTATTTTTGTACCTGTATAAATAGGTGTTATATTTGTTAACACTACATTTGTACTTATTTTTAGTTTTTTATTCGTCTCTTCTTTGCCAGTTTTTAACACATCAGCAATTTTTATATCCGGTATCACTTCTTGTATTTTTTTCCCTATAGCCTGGTCCATATTAATCCCTGTAATACTTTCAGCTGCTTTGTTAAAAATCATTATTGCCCCATTTTCATCAGTAACTATAAGTCCTGAGCCAATAGAATTAAATATTTTTTCATAGGCTATTGAGGTATTTTTTAAAAGTTCATAAGTAGTTTTTTCTTCCTTTTCTTTCCCTAACTCGTTGTAAAAAAAGCCTTTAAACTCTTTTATAGCATTGTCCACATTTGCTCCTTCTACCACTACTTCTATTTCTTCTCCCCGAGAAGCAAAAAAAGTCACCATTGATAACATACTATTTGCAGGAATCAACCTATTGTCATTTATCTTCCTTAAAAATATACTTACATTGTTTTGTCTGCTTATGTGACTAACCTTTTGAACAATATGGGCAGCAATCTGAGAATGGATACTCACAGGAGTTCTTAATATTTCCCTTCTTCCCTCCATTTTATCACCACGCAAAAACTTATTTTACATAAAGGTTTCTTGTAGCAATTATGTCAACCCCCGTACCTAAAATGTTCTTCACCACTACATCTCCTATTTTTACAGGAGCTTTAACCTCTACCTTGGCCAATTCAAGCATTATTTCTTGTATCTTTTCTTTTGGAACAGGCTCTTTTGTCCTAACAGATAAGAGTGGAAGATGTCCCCCTATTGCTCTCACACTTGTAGTAATAGTCCTTTTGGGCATAGTAACTTCATTTTTAGCATATTCTAATCCTCTAGAACAAGAATATCCCTTTACGCTTTTTATCTCCCCTCCTTCCATTTCAACTTGTATCCTGCAGCCCAACGGGCATACTATGCATGTAATTTCTTTTAATTCCATTTTATCCCTCCTCAACTAAAAAGACAATACCTTCTTCAAGATTTGCATTTTTTAGTATGTCTTTACTTAAATTTACATCAATCATTTCACCAGGGGTTAAGCGCTGCCTTTTTTGTCTTAGTAAGTATTTGTCTCCTGACTTTACTACTAACATAGCATTGTTATAAACGTTAACAGGTCTCATTCTGAATTTTATCCTTTTTTCTATGTTATCTACATTTATCTTTTGCGGAACAACATAACGTATGCCATTACCAGCTTTTACGGCAATATTGCTTTTTCCAAATTCGCCTTCTCGAATAAATCGTATTGCTGAATTAGCTGCCAATCTCGCTTCTGCAGTAACATTGTCAACTAAGTCGTGAACTTGAAGGACATTGCCACAAGCAAAAATTCCAGGAACACTTGTTTCTAACATTTCATTTACAATAGGTCCTCCTGTTATAGGGTCTAGCTCTATACCGGCCTTTTGAGAGAGCTCATTTTCAGGAATCAAGCCAACAGAAAGTATTAACGTATCACAACTTATATACTGTGCAGTCTCCATAATTGGCTCTCTATTTTCATCAACTTTGGCAATTGTAACTCCTTCTACCCTGTCTTTGCCGTGAATTTCAATGACAGTGTGACTTAAAAGAAGAGGAATATTAAAGTCCTCTAAACACTGAACGATGTTTCTTGTAAGTCCACTAGAGTAAGGCATGAGTTCTACAACTGCTTTGACTTTTGCTCCTTCTAATGTAAGCCTTCTCGCCATAATAAGCCCAACATCACCAGAACCTAATATCACTATTTCTTTCCCTGGAAGATATCCTTCCATATTTACATACCTCTGAGCAGTACCTGCTGTGAGAATACCTGCTGGGCGAGTGCCAGGTATCATAATAGCACCTCTCGGCCTTTCCCTGCATCCCATAGCTAGAATTATAGCTCCAGCTTTTATTGTGAACACACCTTCCTTAGAATTAACAGCTTTTACAATTCTATCAGGAGTTATTTCCAAAACCATAGTTTCCAACATTACATTTATGTCATATTCTTCTACTTTATCAATGAATCTTTGTGCATATTCTGGTCCTGTCAATTCTTCTTTAAATTCCTGAAGTCCAAATCCATTGTGTATGCACTGCTCTAAAATACCCCCAAGATATTTATCTCTTTCAATTATGACTATATTTTTTACACCCTTTTCATAGGCTTCTACAGCAGCACCCAAGCCTGCAGGGCCACCACCTATTATGATTATATCATACTTAAGCATTCTCATACACCTCTTTCTTTAAAACCTCTGCCGCTTTTTCTAATAAAAATTTTTTTGTCTCTGCAGTTAGTATATTCGAATTTCTTCCATGCTTTGTAACCTCAAGAGGAGAAATATTAAGTTCTCTTGCTAATATTTCAACAACTCTCGGCCCACAAAAACTTCCCTGGCATCTTCCCATTCCAGCTCTTACACGCCTTTTAACACCATCTAAAGATTTTGCACCTACAGGTCTTCTTATCACATCTATTATCTCTCCTTCCGTCACTGTCTCACATCTGCATATTATTCTTCCATAAGCAGGATTTTCTTTTATAAGCTTGTTTCTTTCCTCGTCTGAAAGTTCAGTAAATCTTATGACTGGTCTTCTTTTTGGGTTAAAATCTACTTTTTCAATCAACTTAAGTCCAGCATCTTTAAGTATATCCCTTATCATTTCAGCGATAGCAGGAGCCGCAGTAAAACCAGGAGATTCTATTCCAGCAGCATTTATAAATCCTTTCACATCAGATTCTCCAATTATAAAGTCTTTGTCTTCTGTATCAGGAGTCGCTCTAAGTCCTGTAAACTGAGTGATAGTTTTTCTGACATCAAATTTATCCACACTTCTTTTTGCAACTGTAATTGCTTTATTGAGCCCTTCTCTGGTAGTTGCTTTAAATTCTTTATCTTGTATGTCTTCTGAAGTAGGTCCTATCAATAGATTTCCATCAACTGTAGGAGAAACTAATATTCCTTTACCCATTTTAGTTGGAACCTGGAATATTACTGTCCTTGCAAGATATCCTTGGTCTTTATCTAATATCAGATATTCTCCTTTTCTAGGATGCACAGAAAATGGTTTCGCACCTACCATGTTATTTATGACATCTGAATAAAGTCCTGCAGCATTGACAACATATTTACTGTAAAATTCTTCTTTGTGAGTTTTTACTATAAAGAAGTCCCCATTTTTTTTGATATCAATTACTTCTGAATTAAAAACAAATTCTGCTCCATTTTGCGCAGCATTTTCTGCCACAGCAATAGTATATCCATAAGGACATATTATTCCTGCTGTTTTTGCATACAAAGCTGCAACTACAGTGTCATTTATATGTGGTTCTATCTCTTTGACCATATCTTTTGTAATGAGAGACAACCCTTTGACACCATTTTTTATTCCTCTATCAAACAACTCATATAGCTCTTTTACCTCTTCTTCAGAAAAAGCTGCCACTAAAGAACCAGTTCGCTTTATTGGAACGTCTAAATCTTTGCACAGAACATCGTACATTTCGTTTCCTCGCACATTTAATTTAGCTTTTAAACTACCAGGTACAGGGTCATAACCCGCATGTAGTATTGCACTATTAGCTTTAGAAGCTCCTTCTGAAGCCACATCTTCACCTTTTTCTACAACTAATATTTTTAATTTGTATTTTGAAAGTTCTCTCGCAATTGAACATCCAACCACTCCAGCACCTATTATCAAAACATCGTACATTTCTTTCATAGTCATAAAACCTCCTTAAAAGATAAAAAACCATATATAACCGACCCTGTCGGCTATATATGGTTCTCCAAATCTCCACCATACTCATATTTATTTTTCCTTCTCTTTAATAAATATATTCTACAAACATTTTAAAATTCCTGCTACTTTTTATCAATTTTTTATTTTATTCTTCAGCCCATTTCATAGCCCTTTCTACAGCCTTTTTCCAACCTTTATACAATTTTTCCCTCTTTTCATTATCCATAGCTGGTTCAAAATGCTTATCAACATTCCAATTCTTCTCTATTTCTTCTTTGCTGTTCCAAAATCCTACTGCCAATCCCGCAAGATAAGAAGCGCCAAGAGCAGTAGTTTCAATTACTTGTGGTCTGTCGACTGGAACACCTAAAATGTCAGATTGGAATTGCATCAAGAAGTTATTAGCACTTGCTCCACCGTCAACTTTTAAAGCTTGTAATTTAATACCTGAATCCTCTTGCATAGCCTCTAATACATCTCTTGTCTGATAAGCAATAGACTCCAGTGTTGCCCTTATTATATGCTCTCTCTTTGCGCCTCTTGTAAGTCCTACAATCGTGCCCCTTGCATACATATCCCAATAAGGTGCTCCAAGTCCTACAAAAGCAGGAACAACATATACACCGTTTGTGTCTTCAACTTTCAGCGCATATTCTTCACTTTGCGGTGAATTGTCAATTATTCTAAGCTCGTCTCTCAGCCACTGTATCGCAGCACCTGCTATAAATATACTACCCTCTAAGGCATATTCTACTTTGCCATCAATTCCCCAAGCAATTGTAGAGAGAAGTCCAGTATTTGAAGGTACAGCCTTTTCACCAGTATTCATGAGCATAAAGCAGCCTGTTCCATAGGTGTTTTTTGCCATCCCAGGTTTGAAACAGGCTTGACCAAACAAAGCTGCCTGCTGGTCTCCCGCATCTCCGGCAATAGGTATCTCTACTCCAAATATACTTTTATCAGTATAGCCATATACATAACTGGAAGGCTTAACTTCCGGAAGCATTTGCTCTGGTATGTTAAGTTCAGCCAATATCTCTTTATCCCATTTAAGCTCATGTATATTAAAAAGCATCGTCCTTGAAGCATTGGAATAGTCAGTTACGTGTACATTACCCCTTGTCAAATTCCAAATAAGCCAGGTATCAATATTTCCAAAAAGCAATTCTCCTTTTTCTGCTTTTTCACGGGCCCCTTCTACATTATCCAAAATCCATTTTACTTTAGTTCCTGAAAAATATGCATCTACTACAAGTCCTGTCTTTTCTCTAATTTTCTTGTCAAAACCCTTGTTTTTTAGTTCATCGCATATAGGAGCTGTCCTTCTACATTGCCACACTATTGCATTGTAAATAGGTTTTCCTGTATTTTTATCCCACACCACAGTTGTCTCTCTCTGATTTGTAATGCCAATAGCTGCAATATCTCCCGGATCAATACCTGCTTTTTCTATCACTCCTTTGGCAACACCTATTTGTGAACCCCAGATTTCCATTGGGTCATGCTCTACCCAACCTGGCTTAGGATAAATTTGCTTAAATTCCTGGTTTAGTGAAGCTATTATTTTCCCGCTGCGGTCAAAAATTATCGCACGGGAACTTGTTGTCCCTTGGTCGAAAGCCATAATGTACTTTGCCATTTCTTTTCCTCCTTACAATTTTTATAATATCATATCGGCGAGAGATAAATTCTCGCCGATTTAAACCCTTTAAACTTTTGTATTAATGTATACTCATAATAAGCTGGTAAACTACAGCTCCAAGTATTCCTCCAACTATTGGCCCAAATATTGGAACTATCAAACCATATCCCCAATCAGAATCTCCTTTCCCTGGGATAGGAAGAATAGCATGAGCAAGCCTTGGCCCAAAGTCTCTTGCTGGATTAATTGCATAACCTGTAGGTCCACCTAAGCTTAAACCTATTGCCCAAATAAGTAAACCAATTACAAGGGGTCCTAATCCTCCAACTAATTGATTGTTGCCATTTGTTATGCCCAGTATTCCTATTAAAAGCATAGCAGTGCCAAATGCCTCTGTCATAAAATTCTTACCCAAATTTCTTATAGCTGGAATAGTTGCAAAAGTACCAAGCTTAGCTGTGGGATCTTCAGTTGCTGCAAAATGATCTATATACATCAAATAAACAATTATAGCTCCCACAAAAGCTCCTAAAACTTGCGCTATAATATAGCCTGGCACCAAACTCCATGAAAATTTACCTATCGTTGCTAAGCCAATTGTCACAGCTGGATTTATGTGAGCACCACTTATCCATCCAACTACATAAACAGCTACCATTACTGCAAATCCCCATCCCGCTGTGATTACAATCCAGCCGCTATTTTGCCCTTTAGATTTATTCAAGACAACGTTTGCAACCACGCCATCACCTAACCAAATAAGTATCATAGTACCAAAAAATTCAGCAACATATTTTGCAAGGTCACTCATAAAATATCCCTCCATAATTCCAAATTTCAAATCGTTTAACTTTTAAAATAATTATGCAATATGTTAAAACTATCCCTCCTTTCATTCTATAAACCACAGACTTTTTTCGCTTGTTGATACAGCAATGGCGCCAGATTTAAGTGCATTTATAACTTCTTCTTTTGTCTTGACTAAACCTCCTGCGATGACTGGTTGATGCACATCTACTGATATTTCACTTATCACTGAGGGAATTATCCCAGGCATTACTTCTATTGCATCTGGAACTATTTGTTTTGTTGAAGCAAACCCTGTTTTTAATGCCTGGGAATCTAAAATGAAAAGTCTCTGGATGCAGAAAAGATCAAATTGTTTAGCGTGTATCAAAATATTATTGCGGGTAGAGATTATACCATGTGGCTTTATTTTTTCAGCCAAATACTCTACTGCTTTGTTGTCCTTTCCTAAACCTTCAAGCAAATCAAAATGCACAAAAACAATTTTATCATGTCTTTTGACCTCTTGAACTATTTCAGAAATGTTCATTATGTCACCAGTAAGTAAAAATATCACCTGTGCATTTGAAGAAAGAGCCGTATTTAAATCTTTTGCCTCTCGCACTGCAGCTATTATCGGGAAGTCTCTCATTGCATCCAGAATCTTTTCTTTCATCTTTATACCCCCACCTTTTTCTTATGCAAGTAATATGCCAAAAAATAAACCTGAAAAATACATATAAAAAAATACCCCTTTGATACAAAATATCAAAGGTTATTATTCCTGTATGATAATTAGTACCAAAATGTTATTTAATTAACATTCTCTTTGCATCTTGATTTTTTATTGCCATAAAAAATCCTATAGCCGAAATTCCTAAGTAAACATAATAAACAAAAAATCTCCATATATTTATAAAAATTTCTAACTTACTGGGAGGAAGTATAAATTTTGCTTTTTTCATGGTATATCGTCTAGAGTTTTAAATTCATATCCCTCGGCTTTAATACTTTTAATTATCCTATCAAGGGCTAAAGCATTGTCTTTTGAAACAGCATGTAAAAGTATGACAGCTCCCGGGTGAAGCCTTTTCATAACAGTATTATAGCTTTCCTCTGGTCCTCCAGGAAGTGGCTGCCAATCAGCCATCGCTAAACTCCAAAAAACTGTTCTATAACCTAACGATTTTGTAAGATACAAGGTTCTCTCACTATACTCACCTTTTGGCGGTCTAAAATACTTCATCTTTTTCCCTGTCAGCTCTTCAAACATATCTCCTAACTTAGTTATTTCCTCTTTTACTTTTTCATCAGATAAGGTAGGTAAGCTTGGATGATTCACTGTGTGATTCCCAACTATATGCCCTTCCTCCACCATCCTTTTAACTAAATCAGCCTGTTCTTTTACATAGGGCCCAGTTACAAAAAAAGCAGCTTTTACATTGTTTTCTTTGAGTATATCTAATATTTTAGGTGTATAGCCATTTTCATATCCTTCGTCAAAAGTCAAATAAACTACCTTTTTTGTCGTATCTCCTACAAAAATCGCATCATATTTTTTTATAAGCTCCATTGCCAAAGGGGTAATTTCTGGAGTTTGATGATTTGGCAACACCCTTAGTCCCCAGCTATACAAAGTGTTATCCAGATTTTCTGTATTGGTATAAACAGCATTGTTGACCGTATTAGATATTTTTTCTTTAGGTTTTTCCAAAGGCTTTTGTAAAGCTTCATTTTGCATTTTTTGTTCTTCTGCCCTTGTAATGTCTTTTTTAGCTATTCCACAAGAAGCAATTGAAAAACACAACAAAATTCCCATTAAGATATAGAATATTTTTCTTACCATAGCCATACCTCATTTCAATTTTTCTATATTCCGTTTTTATTTTTTTCTCTATATAAACATAATATTCTGTTTTTATTTGGAAGTATTTTTGTATATTTCACATACAGTATCTCTACAAAGGCAGAATCTACACAAGGCAAAAGAAGGATTTACTTCAGGATAGTAATCTCCTTCTTGCATTTTTTCCATTTGCTTTAATATATTAAAAAGTTCTTTTCTTAAGTGTCGCCTATTATAAACCTCAAACATAGTATTCCTATAAACTATTCGCCCTCTTTTTACTCTTTTTTGGTATACATCTTCTATTATCAAAAAATATGCAACTAACTGCATAACATCTTTATAATAAGGTGAATCATCAGCTTCACTACTTTTTAATTCTACAGGGACTAATTCTTCTCCCAACTGATAAATATAATCAGGCTTTCCAGATAAGCCATATTTGTCAGATTTTAATAACTTCCCATATATTAATCCCTTTTCTTTTACCTCTTGCGATTTATCTATGTAGATTATTTTACCTCCTCGAAATCCTATGCTTCTTCTCATTTTTTTATAAAAAGGCCTCTGTTCGATAACTGATTGAATAAGCAAATATATAGTAAAAAATAAAAAAATTATATTGAGAATCATTTTAAAACCCTCATAATCGCAATTATTAATAAAATAGCTATAATTCCAAAAATAATCGCATATTTTTTATATCGCAATTTTACAATATCCTTGTAATATTTTTCATGATATTCTATCCCTTTCTTAAAGTTACTAAATTGCAAATCTTGCTCTTTTGGCTCTCTCAAACTATTGATATACTCTATTCCATATTTTTTTATATAATACCACTGATAGGGGCAATAAAGAAATTGATTTATCTCTGTGGCAGATATATACTTATCCTCTTTTTTCATAATATAACACCTTTAAAAACAATATTTTTACAGACTTATTATACCATATAAAAAAACGGGGTAAAACCCATTTTTACCCCCGTGGATCGGCTACAACAAGAACATCTATAAATTTAGTACCTTTCATTATTCTTCTAACAATAGAACCCCTTATTATTTCATCAATTCTTCTTCTCACAGACTGTCCTACTACAATTTGAGTAATTGCATTTTCTTCAGCAAATTTTATTATAGCCTTAGCAGGGTCATTTGATTTGACCATGTAAAACTTTGCTTCTAATTTGTTGCACAGCATTGTGATTTCATCTAATTTTTTGAGTTTTTTATGGTCTCTTAAGTCATCATCATTGTAAACATGCAAAACAAAGAGGTCTGCTTTAAGCATTTTAGCTAACCTATAACCTCTTCGTATCAGATACTCTGCATTAAATCTCAAATTTACACAAACCAATATCTTTTCTTGTGCTCCTTTTAATCCTATAACGTTTTTTCTATTTTTATATTCCAAAAGCCTATCGTCAACCTCATTTGCTACTTCCCTCAATGTAAGTTCCCTTAACGCGGAAAGATTGCCAATTCTAAAAAAATTGTTAAGAGCAGTTTCAATCTTATCGGGACTATAAATCTTTCCATTTTTAAGCCTCTCTATCAAAGTCTCCGGCGAAACATCAACTACTTCTACTTCATCACATATTTCTAAAAGTTTATCAGGAATAGTTTCCCTCACCTTTACATTAGTCATGCGGTTTATATAATCATTAAGACTTTCAAAATGTTGTATGTTGACAGCAGTCATCACACTTATGCCGTTATCTATAAGCTCCAAAACATCTTGATATCTCTTTTCATTTTTTGAACCAGGAGCATTTGTATGGGCTAATTCGTCTACCACCACAACCTGGGGTTTTCTCTTTAAAATAGCCTCCAAATCCATTTCCTTAAGAATTGCACCTTTGTAATTTATTTCCTTTAGCGGAATAATTTCAAGGTCCCTTATCTGCTCCTCAGTGTCTTTTCTCCCATAGGTTTCTACAAAGCCTATTACCACATCTATACCTCTTGCCTTCATTTCATTGGCATCTTGCAACATGTGATAGGTCTTGCCGACACCAGGAGCAGCACCAAGATAAATCTTCAACCTTCCCTTATTAGCTCTTTCTATTTCTCTCAAAAAATAATCAGGGGACTTCTTCGCCATCATAAAGCCTCACTTTTTATTTTTCTTAATTTCTTCTAATAAGCTTAAATTTAATTTAAGCACATTTACCCGTGGTTCTCCAAAAAGGCCTAAAAATCTGCCTTCAATATTTTCATCCACAAGTTTTTTTACAACTTTTTCTGGCAAATTGTTTGCTTTAGCTACTCTTTCAACTTGTAAATATGCGGCTTGCGGAGAAATATGAGGATCTAATCCTGATGCAGAAGAAGTAACTATATCTGCAGGTATGTCACTTCTTTTTACTCCAGGGTTTTTCTTTAAAAACTCCTCAATATTTCTTTCCACTTCTTCTTTAAATTTAGGATTAGATAAAGCGTAATTAGTACCACCTGAAGACTCTGCATTGTAATCCACTGCGGAAGGTCTTCCCATAAACCACTTAGAATCAGTGAATTTTTGTCCAATGAGCTCGGATCCTACTGCCTTACCATCTACTTTAATTATACTACCTTTTGCCTGATAAGGAAATATTAAATTTGCAATTGCTGTCATAATAAATGGATATATAAGCCCTAGCAATATCATCAAGACAAGTGTAAATTTAATTGCTTTCTTAACTTCACTCATAGCAAATCCTCCAAATTAAAAGATAGAAGATATTATTAAGTCAATAAGTTTTATCCCCACAAAAGGAGCAATCAATCCTCCCAGTCCGTAAATCAGTAAATTCCTCGCCAATAACGCATTAGCACTCATTGGCCTATATTTTACTCCTCTCATAGCAATAGGAATCAAAATAGGTATTATAATGGCGTTAAATATTAAAGCTGATAATATTGCATTAGTCGGTGAGGAGAGTTTCATTATATCCAGTACCTTTATTGATGGCAAAGTATCAGACATAATGGCAGGAAGTATCGCAAAGTATTTAGCAACGTCATTGGCAATACTAAAAGTAGTCAACGCTCCTCTCGTCATGAGAAGCTGCTTACCAATTGCTACTACTTCAATAATCTTTGTAGGGTCAGAATCAAGGTCCACCATGTTTGCAGCTTCTTTAGCAGCCATTGTACCGCTATTCATTGCAAGTCCTACATCTGCTTGGGCAAGTGCTGGTGCATCATTTGTTCCATCTCCTGTCATGGCAACAAGCCTTCCTGCCGCCTGTTCTCTTTTAATCACATTTATCTTATCCTCTGGTTTACTTTCTGCAATGAATTCGTCAACACCAGCCTCTTCTGCTATTGTTTTTGCAGTTAAAGGATTATCCCCCGTTACCATGATAGTTTTAATTCCCATCGCTCTAAGCTGTTTAAAACGCTCTTTCATACCAGGTTTTATAGTATCCTTTAAATATATTACTCCTAATACTTCTTTGTCTTTCACTACTACAAGAGGAGTCCCACCTAATAAAGATATCTTCTCAACTTCTTTATCTAAATCTTCCGGAATTTCTCCTCCTTGTTCTTTTATATATTCTTTCACCTTATCATAAGACCCTTTTCGCACAATAGTCCCATCTTTTAAATTTAGTCCGCTCATCCTTGTTTCTGCAGTAAATTCTATAACTACCGCTCCATCTAAAATATCTTCCGGTACCTTTACGCCCATTTTCTTAGCTAAGTCTACTATTGACCTTCCTTCGGGAGTTAAATCTTTTAAAGAGGATACAAGAGCATAATATGTAACTTCTTCTTTTTTATGACCACCAACTGGTATAAAATCAGCTGCTAATCTATTTCCAAAAGTGATTGTGCCTGTTTTATCTAAAAGCATTGTGTCGATATCCCCTGCAGCTTCTACTGCCTTTCCAGACATGGCAATTACATTAAAGCGTGTAACTCTATCCATACCTGCAATACCTATCGCAGAAAGAAGACCCCCAATTGTAGTTGGTATTAAACAAACTAGCAAAGCAATCAATGTAGTAGCGCTTATTCTTACATGGACAAATTTAGCCATAGGGTATAAGGTCATAACAACAATTATAAAAATTATTGTTAAACTGACTAACACAGTGGTCAAAGCAATTTCATTAGGAGATTTTTGCCTTTTTGCTCCTTCTACCATTTTTATCATTCTGTCTAAAAAAGATTCCCCTTCATCTACTGTCACTTGAACTTTAATGCTATCGCTTATTACTTTTGTTCCACCAGTAACTGAGCTAAAATCACCACCAGCTTCTTTTATAACTGGTGCAGATTCACCTGTTATTGCAGACTCATCAATTGCAGCAAGTCCTTCTATTATTTCTCCATCAGCCGGAATTATATCTCCTGCCTCACAAAGCACTATATCCCCTTTTTTAAGCTCAGAAGATTTAACCATTTTTATACTTCCATCACTTTTAATGAGTTTTGCCATAGTCTCTTTTTTTGTCTTTTTAAGGGTATCTGCTTGAGCTTTCCCTTTTCCTTCTGCCAGTGCTTCTGCAAAATTAGCAAAAAGCACTGTTATAAACAATATAAAAGTGATTAAAGCATTATATCCCACTTCGTCGTAAGTACTTCCAAAATAAGTAGGAAATATTGTAGCCAACAGTGTAATAAACATACCTACCTCTACCACAAACATCACAGGGTTTTTATACATTTTAAGAGGATTAAGTTTCACAAAAGAGTTTTTGATAGCACCTAATACAATTTCTCTACTCATCGTTTTTATTTCTCTTTTTCTTTTCATAAGGCGTTACCTCCATTACGTCATGCTCAAAAACTCAGAAATAGGTCCTAATATTATCGCTGGAAAGAAAGTAAGAGCTCCTACAATTACAACAATCGCTATAAAAATTGCCCCAAATAAAGCATTGTCTGTTCTAAAAGTACCTGGCGATGGCGGTGCAGGAATTTTCTCCGCCATAGAACCTGCAACAGCTAACATAAGAATAATGGTTATATATCTTCCAAAGAACATAACCAAACCTGTCATTATATTCATAAACACGGTATTTCCTATAAATCCCGCAAATTCAGAACCATTATTTGCCGCCGCAGAAGAAAACTCATACAAAACTTGTGTAAGTCCATGATACAGCGGATTCGTTACAGAAGATACTCCCACTTTTAGCATCACTGTCAAAGCAGAAGAAAAAAGTATCAAAAAAGGATGAACCAATATTGCGATGGCAATAAGTTTTATCTCTTTAGTTTCAATTTTTCTCCCTAAATATTCTGGAGTTCTCCCTACCATAAGCCCTGTCAAAAATACCGTCAATATTGTATACATTATTATATTCTGAAGTCCTACTCCGTCTCCTCCAAAAATAGTATTTAACATTATGAGGATAAGCGGCACTGCTCCTCCTAAAGGTGTATAAGAATCGTGCATGCTGTCAACAGAACCTGTGGTAAAAGCAGTAGTCACAGTCGCAAATAGTGGAGATTGTGAGACTCCAAAGCGAATTTCTTTTCCTTCATAATTTCCATAAGGCGTACCATCAATATGTAATTTTGAATATGCCACTCCTGGATGACTTTCCGTATAAATTGCTCCAACAGCCAAAAGAATAAAAATCACAAACAAGGAAATGTATAATACCAAAGCGTGTTTTTTATTGTTTATCATTAATCCATAAGTGTAAATTAAAGATGCAGGTAAAAGCATCATAAGAAGCATCTCAATCATATTGGTAAGCCAAGTAGGATTTTCAAAGGGGTGAGAAGAATTTGCCCCAAAAAATCCACCACCATTTGTGCCTAAGTGTTTAATTGACTCTAATACAGCTACGGGACCTGTTATAATAGTTTGTTTGCCACCTTCTAATGTATCCACAACTATTTTTCCTGCAAAAGTTTGAGGAACTCCTTGCCATACTAATATAAGAGTGATAACCATGGAAATAGGAAGCAAAAGCCTCACAGTCACTCTTACAAAATCCGCATAAAAATTACCTAGCAATTTCGTCTTTCTGCTAAGTCCTCTCATTATGGCTGCTGCAGTTACTAACCCTGAAGCCGCAGAAGTAAACATCAAAAATACTATTACGATCATTTGGCTTAAAAAAGTTACGCCATTTTCCCCAGCATAGTGTTGAAGGTTTGTATTTGTCGTAAAGCTTATTGCCGTGTTAAAAGCAAGAGAAGACTCCATATTTTTAACTCCAGTAGGATTTAAAGGCAAAAATCCTTGTATTCGCAATATAATATACCCAATTATCATCATCACCGTATTAACAAGCAAAAAGGACAATGCATATTTTTTCCAACCCATTTCTTCTTGTGCATTGATCCCTGAAAGTTTATATATAAAATTTTCTACAGGTAAAAAAACTTTGTCCAATTTCATCGGTTTATACTCAAATATTTTGTACATATAAGTCCCAAAAGGTTTAGTTAAAAGAACTATAACCAATATCATAGTAAAAAGTTCTATATTTGAATACATGCACTTTCCTCCCTTAGAATTCTTCCGGATGTATTAAAGCATAAAACAAATAAAAGAGTAAAAGAAAAAAAACCACATACAATAAGGCCACCTTTAATACACCCCTACTTCATAAGAATTAGCTTCTACCAAATCACAACACCATTTAATTATTCCTTTGACAACATAGTACAATGTTACAAATCCTAATAGAATTATAAAATCCATGTTCTCCTTCACCTCTAATTATTATTATCGATTTTTTATAAAAATATTAAATTTAAACATAAAAAGCCCGCACTCTTTCTTTATGAGGCGGACTACATGACAACACTTTTACATATTGCCATGTCTTCCATCATTTTTGTTAATTTATTTACTATTCATTGTACCATATATATTATATTATTCAACTCAATAAACATCAAAAAGGCTTTTATGCCTTTAAATCCTTTTTTGCGCAAAAAAATAGGATGTAAAGCGTTACAACTATTGTATACTATGTAATCTATCGCTTTACATCACTTTCCAATTGTTTTTATAAAAGCGTAAAAAGAAATTCAGTTTGTTGACAAAGTCAAAAAATTTTAAAATAGGATATTTTGCATCGTTACTCCGATGTTCCAAAGCGACAAAACTAAACTCGACCTTCGGGTTCCGGCAGGGTACCGGGCACATCGGCATCCATGCCTTAAGGTGCCCGCCTTCGCCATCCATGGCTACGGCCCTGCCTCCACCCTCGGTCTTGTTAAGTTTTGTTGACGCTTTGTCACAAGTCGCACCGATTGCAAAATATCCTATTTTCGAAAGTTTGTCTACAGTCTGAAGAAATTTTATTTTTGTATAATACTTTTAATTTCTTTTTCATACATTGAAAATAACTCTTCAGCTCTCTCTTTTGTAGGAGCTTCTATATAAATATTACAAGCAGGTAATTCATAATCCGGTACTACTAACACCCATGAATCTTCTTTAATAAACTTTAAACCATCTAAAAATTCTGTTCCCCCATCGGCCTTTTCAAAAAGCATTCTTATTATCTTCCCTTTATCTTTCCAATTGCATTTTATACTTTTGGATATTCTATATCTTAAAGGAAAACTATCTTTTATAGAGGAAAGTTTTTGAGAGGTATGTTGTAAGTATTCTAAAAGGTCTAGTAAAAAACTAAAGCCGTCAAAATCTAAATTAATCTGTAGGTCTTTTTCTATACCTTCCTTCGACACTATTGTTTTCATTCTATCTTTATGAGAAATTTTGCTGCTTACAGTCTCAATCGTAAATTCCTTCGCAAATTCTGTCAAATATTTGGAACTATCAAAAGGAAGTACAAATTTTTTAACCCCTTGCTCTTTAGCAATTAACATTCTTATAAACTCAAGCTAATTGCGATGTTTGAAACCGAAGTAACAACAATG
>NZ_AVAF01000110.1 GCF_000445185.1 Thermoanaerobacter sp. A7A | reverse complement strand
TCTTTTGACATAGCTCTCACTCCCATCTCACTATCAAATCTTTAAAGTAGTACTTTTCCCTGCACCATTTGGACCTATAAGCCCTACAACTTCTCCAGGATACATCTTGAAAGAGATCCCATCAACTGCTTTTACCTTGCCATAATACTTTTTTAGATTTTTTACAGAAAGCACACTATCCATCTGCGACCTCCGTTTATGCAAAATTTATACAAATTATAATCTCTCAAACTATAACAAAAAACAACTACTGGAACACAATACTATAAATTCTACAAAATTCCCTAAAATCCTTCTTCTATTTCCAATCTACAGTAAAATTTAACGTAAAAATCATAAAAATATTGCAGCAGGTAGTGGAGTAATTTCTTTTCATCTCCCATAGGTTAATTATGTACCAATTGATAATTCTGTTATAGGCTGATAAAACAGAGGTCTGAGTTTTATTTTTGATTACTTCCTGTGTATTTATAAAGTAGGTAGGAATCTATAATAGAAATTAAAGCAAAAATAATGCAAAACATAGCTTTAAAAATTTCATAACTTACGTTAAATATCAGCATTATTAGCATGAATGATAAGAAAAAACTAGTCACAACAAAACTCACTGTATGCGCTTCTGCCATTTTGTTTTGAAGTTGTTTATCCTGTAGGATGTTAATATATCGACTAGTAAAAAAGTTAGAGAAAAAAGCAAAAAATGCAAAATACATATAAGATTTAAAAAATCCTAAAAAACCAAGAAAACCAAGAAAGCCTAACAACCAAAAGAATTTTTTCATACAATAATCCCTCCTAACATTGCACAATTAGACTTGTGCAAAATTCAAAAGCCTTCATTTAAGCCATTCTACAGATATACTTTTTTCCTATCACTCTTGAATTTTTTATCTTTTACGTAGGATTTCCCCTACCATTTGTCGAATTATTATATATACCTCATGAAAATATTTTTTAAGGAGAAGGAAATCTTACATGTACCAGCTATTTATGTTTGATTGTCAGTGTTGATTACTATATATTGTATCTCATACATATTTTGGTTTTTGATTATGATTATTTTAATTAATTTTCCACATCCCTATAAATTTCAAAGCAACTGCATTTGGTGGCAAATATATTAACGACAGAATAATTGCAAATATTACGAACAATCCGGCAAAAATAAAAATCATTCCTTGGGATGATGTATCCCATATTGCTCCCCAAATTAAAGGGGCAATCATCTCGGCGACTAAAGAAAATGTAGAAACAATTCCCCAAGCCTTACCAGCATCTTGTTCGGAAAAACAATCGAAAAAGTAAACTGGATAAATTGGCGCAAAAACAAGAATAGTCGTATATAAAAGTATTGAAATAACAAATGCTGTTATGGAGGAAGATAAATACAAAAATACATAAAGTATTAATGTAAATACCAAATTCACCAAGAACAGATTTTTGCGATTAAATAAATCGGTTATTCTACCACCAACGTAAGATAAAATAGCTGCAAGAAATGACGAACCCGCAAATGTATATAGAATAAAATTATCAGCAATGCCAATTTCACTTCCTTTTAATGGGATAAAAACCAATGTGCCACTTGCAAATGATGTCAGAAAAACAATTACACTAAATACCTTTAAAACCTTCTTGTTTTTAATTTCTCGAAGTTGTGCCCAAAATTTAGATTTCTGTTTAATATCCTCGGCTTTTTCGCTAACTTTACTTTCTTTCAAAATAAATACAAGCGGTAACATTAATAGTAGTAATATACCATTTGCAAGAAAAACAATATGAAATCCATACTGGGTAAGTAATCCCGCTACAAGCATGCCAAGTGTAATTCCACTATATAGAAAAATATCCCTTACTCCAAAAGCCGAACCACGCTTGTTAGATTCCACCATTAATGCCAACATGGGATTTAAAGTAATATTGAATGGTGTTTTACTCGCTAAAATTAAGACAGATAATAAAAATATAGTTATATGTATTTTAAAAATAGCCAAGCATAGAAAAGCCACAATTAGCAATAAAAAAATAAATAATACGAGTCTTTTATAACCAATAGTATCCCCTAAATGCCCAATAGGTGTTGAAGAAACCGTGCGTAACAAATTCGCTAAAAATACAATTGTACCTAAAATCGTGGCATTCATTTTGACTTCCTTTAAATAAAGAGGTAATAGCGTTTCAAATGAATCTACTACAAAGAAAAAGGCAAAAAAGAGTAAGTAAATTATTATAAGGTTTTTATTATAAATAAGCTTAAATTGGAAAAAACTCATTATCTACACACCCCAATTATTCAAGAGTAAATGTATTGCTTAACTCAACTTTAGATACATAATTAAACATATTGATTTAATCCTGATATTAACATTATATACATACATATATAGTAATGTGAATGAATTTCTATCATAATATTTCGACATAATTTTATATTCAAAAAGCTGTGTAGTAAAACGCTCGATTTAACTCATGACTGTTGCAGGTAAAATATCCAAAATCAATCTCGTATTTTTCAAATTTTTAAAAAATCTGAAAGGAGAAAGTAGTAATGAAAAAGATAATGTTAGTGATATTATGTTTAATTTTAGTAATACCAAATTATGTTGTTTTTGCAAAATTTCTCTCTTCCCAAATTATTGAAGAAGAAAATATTAAAAATACTATTGAATCTTTTTACAACGCACAGTACGACGCATATTTACAAATACAATATAAAGATATAACTCCTTACCTTGACATGACTAAAAAGGTAATGCATTTCTATATTTTTAAATAGACAAATTATATATTAATTTCTATTTAAGAACTGTGAAAAAAACATAAAATGTAGATTTTTTGTTTACTCAAATTTTTATACGAATTGTTATTTAATTCCAAATTCTTTGTCTATTTGTTCTTTTATTTGTTCCTAGTCAGGTTCGGACAATTTTTTATCAGTATAAAGCTCATATGCCCTTAAATCCCATTCATTATAAATATGTTTGGTTATTTTCCATCTTCCTTCCTGTTTTTCTAATTCAAAAATATTTTCACCATAAGAAATAAACGGCGGGTATGCCTCTTTTACTTTTATCTCTAAATCAATCATCGCTCTCGCATCACCTCACACTTTTTTATTTCCCCTCTATCTATATAAAAGCTAAAATTTCTAAAAAATATTCCATGATCCAAAATTTTATTTTCATTTTATCTCAAAATTTCTTACTGCTCTTATTATGATCTCGATTAAATCCTGTTTTAACACTGCGTTTTGTGGAGCATTGATGCAATTTCTTTTTGAGATACGCCTTCTATAACATTTAGTATTAATACCTCAAATTCCTCTGGTTCAAGTAATTCTTTATATTTTGAAATCATACATTTGTCTACTACCTCATCCTCAAATGAGATATAACTGTATGTGATGTTATCAACTACCTCGTCTTTGCTCTCACTGCTTTCACTATTTCTTGGTGCATCTAATATTAAAAGTTCTTTATATTTTACTTTTTGATATTTCTTTTTAAGCTTTACAGATTCAAACTTGACATATCTAGCTAAATACCCAATAAAAGCTAATTCCTTCTCATTTTCTTTCATCTTTTTACCCTCCTTGCCTCTCCCTTTTCTTCCACTATACCCATTTAAATGTTAAAATTTATTAAGAAATTCTTAAATTTTGGTTACAAAATGGTTACATTTAAAACATAAAAGACGGTTCACTTCATCTAAAAAAACAGATGAGAGGAACCGTCCCCTGCGTTTGGTCCTTTTACCTTATATGCTTCCCCTACTTTTTTGCCTTCATGAA
>NZ_AVAF01000109.1 GCF_000445185.1 Thermoanaerobacter sp. A7A | reverse complement strand
AAGACCATAAGATTTTTTGTATTCACTTGTACACCTATATTTTACATCTACTTATCATTTAAGTCAATTCCCTTATTCATGGCTACCTATTTGCCTTGAAAAATATGTATCAAGTTTCTTATAATAGAGTCAAGGATATCTCCTCTAAGAGAACCAATGAGCGATTCAATGCGCTCAACATCTACAGCACGTATTTGGTCTAATAATGCAATTGAATCTTTTGGCAATCCACCATTTCCTGCCGGTATCCTATAGTACAAATTAAGATTTTGATTTGCCCATTCTCCATCTCGTGTCGTTAATGGAACTACTATTATAAGCGGATACCTCATAGGTCCTTTTGGTACTGCTACTACAACAACCGGCCTTTTGCCTTCCTGTTCATGCCCTTTTGGAATATGAGTAGGAAAAGAAAGAAGGAGGACGTCTCCCGGTTTTATATCATTTTTCATCATCAGGTCTTCCTCCTTCAATAATTAGCCCTACTCCTTCTATATATTTGACGGGACGACCCTGTGGTGGACCTTCAGTTCCCCAGTCATACTCCGGAAGTTCTGTTAATTCCGCATTTAACCATTCTTTGTCTTCTTTTTCCATTTCTTTTTTGTTTTTTTCATTTAAATATTCTATAAAATCAATAATTTCCTTTACTTTGTCTTCTGGTAATCTATCTATATATTCTTTTGCTTTCTTCCTCACTGCATTATCCATAACTCCACCACCAATTTTTATCGATAATCTTATATTTTATTATAACCCTCACATAGAAAAAACTCAATAAAAATTAGTTTTCTGGTTTTGGTCCATAATACTGATAATAGTAAGCTTTTAACATGCCATTGTAAAGCTTTCTTTTTTTAGAAGCCTCTCTTCCAAAGAGTTTCTCAAATCTTTCATGGGAAGTCAGTATATAAAAAGACCACGTATCAAGTTTTTTGAAAACTTTTCCCATTTCTTTATAAAGTTTTTCTACTTCCTTTAATTCCCCCATCCTTTCACCATAAGGAGGATTGCATATTATAACACCATATTTATCATCTGTTTTTAAATCTTTTAATGGGATATTTTCAAAAGTTATGTATTTCTCTACACCAGCTTTACGCGCATTGTCTTTTGACAATTTGATGGCGTTTTCGTCAATGTCATATCCTTTTATGTTTAAAGTTATATCTTTTTTAATAGCACCAACTGCTTCTTCTCTCGCTTCTTTCCATAATTTATTTGATATTCTCCACCATTTTTCGGAAACAAATTGTCGTTTTAAACCTGGTGCGAGATTTATTCCAATCATAGCTGCCTCGATCGGAATCGTTCCAGAGCCACAAAAAGGATCTATCAAAGGTCTATCTGGTTTCCAAAAGCTAAGCATTATCATAGCGGCAGCCAAAGTTTCTCTCAAAGGTGCTTCATTGGATATGACTCTATATCCCCTTTTGTGTAAACCGTCGCCGCTTGTGTCAATCATAAGTGTTACCTTGTCTTTCATTAATGAAAATTTTATTTTATAAGTTGCGCCGTTTTCTTCAAACCATTCTTTTTTGTATTTCTTCTTAAGCCTTTCCACAACAGCTTTTTTAACTATTGCCTGACAGTCAGACACGCTGAAAAGCTTGGATTTTATTGAATAACCCTCCACAGGAAACCTGCCATCTTCAGGTATCCAATCTTCCCAGGAAAGAGCCTTTGTACCTTCAAAAAGTTCTTCAAAAGTTGTGGCAGTAAATTCCCCTATTTTTACGTATATTCTCTCTGCCGTTCTAATCCAAAGGTTTGACCTGCATAAGGCCGCCTCATCGCCTACAAAAGTGACTTTTCCATTCTCTACAGTGACATCTTTATACCCTAACTCTTTTACCTCTCTTGCAGTTATTGCTTCAACACCAAAAAGAGTAGATGCTATAAATTCTATTTTTGACATATTTTATCTCCTTTTGCCTCTAAGTTTAACTAATTCAACCTTATTATATCACTTGCATCTATAAATATATATCATTTTTTCCCTTTTATCTTGTTTTTATTATGATATAATTAAAATAATAATATAAGTTAATGATAGATGATGGAGGGTATTTTATGCCATTGCCCGAAAAAAATAAAAAATATACTTATGCCGACTATTTAACCTGGTCTGAAGAAGAAAGATGGGAAATTATTAATGGTGTTCCCTATCTACAAGCAGCTCCAACATGGCAACATCAAGCAGTATTGTTAGAACTAGCAAGGCAATTTGCAAACTATCTGCAGGATAAATCTTGCAGAGTATTTACTGCTCCTTTCGATTTGCGAATACCAGAAGCAAATGAAAAAGATGAAGAAACTACCAATGTAGTACAGCCTGATATAATCATTATATGTGATAATTCAGGACTTAAAAAGACAGGTTATTATGGAGTTCCAGAATTGATTATAGAAGTAGTTTCTCCTTCAACTGGTCAAAAAGATAAAATAGAAAAGTTTAATTTATACGAAAAAGCAGGGGTAAAAGAATATTGGATTGTAGAACCTGATGAAAAGGTGGTTATGGTATTCACACTTGAAGAAGGACGTTATGGAAGGCCTCAAATGTATTCTGAAGAGGATAAAGTAAAAGTTAGTATATTTGATAACCTTGTAATTGAGTTAAAACCTGTATTTGAGAGAATTTAAAAAAACAAACTGAGGGCGTTTCTAAAGTTCCCTCAATTTGATAAAAACCAAGATATCTAGTTTATCGGCTGGCTCCTCCGCCTCCGGCAGAACCTCCGCCGAAGCCTCCCCCGCCGCCAAAACCTCCGCTGCCGAAGCCACCACCTCTAAAGCCTCCAAATCCTCCTGAGCCAAAGCTTCCTGGACCCCACCAGTTTCTTCTTATATTTCTTCCTCCTCTCCCAAAGATAATAAATATCAAAATAAGTATAATCACTACAGCAATATCTTCCCACGATATACCACTATCATTGCTACTTGTATTGACACTGTATTTGGAAGCATCCAGTCCCTGAAGGTCTATATTGTACTCTTTTGCAACCCTTGAGGCTATGGCCATATAACCAGCATATATGCCTTTAGAGTACTCGCCTTTTGCCCAAGAAGTTAAAACAAAATCGTCTAAAATCCTTCCTGCAACAGAATCCGGTATTGCCCCTTCCAAGCCATAACCTACCTCAATTCTCACTTTGCCAGCCTGACCTTTTAAAAGTCTGTCTTTTACCACTAAAAGGAGAATACCGTTGTTTTTCTCCTTGTCTCCTATTCCCCACTTTCTAAAAAGGCTAAGAGAATATTCCTCTATTGGGTAATCTCCAATGCTGTCAATTGTAACAACTATTATTTGTGCCTTTGTGGCATCATCTAAAGCTTTCCCTACTTTTTCGATCTCCTCTATATCATTTTGAGACATAAGCCCCGCATAATCATATACATATTTAAACTGAGTAGGTCTAGATGGAACATCAGGAGCAGAAAAAGCTATGGAATTAAAAAATAATAGTAAGAAGGCAATTGCAATTAAAAAAATTCTCTTTTTCATTTTGCCTCTCCCTATCTCAATATTTTGTGAGTAACTTAATTAAGTTTTAAAAATATCATTTTTTTCGTTAAATTTAAACTATTTTAATGTATTACTGTTCATGTCTAGTATATTAGCATAGATAATAATAAGTATCAATACAAATTTCTAAATATGTTGGTTTTTTTAAAAAAAGTTATACTATTATCCTGAGAATCGTTAGACCTCAAATAGGAAGAGGCATTCGCATTCATGTCAAAAGAACATTATCAAACTTTTATCTCTTTTTTATAAAATTTCCTGGAGCGTTTTCCACGCAAGTAAAGCGCATTTTACTCGGGCAGGAAAGTCAGACACTCCCTGCAGTACTTGGGCATCACCTAATTCATCTAAATTTACATCTTTTTTGTGTATCATGTCTATAAATTTTTGAACAAGCCTTAAGGCCTCTTTTTTGTCTTTTCCCTTTATAAGGTCTATCATCATAGAGGTTGAGGCTTGGCTTATGGCACACCCATGGCCCGTGAAAGAAGCATCTTCTATAATGTCACCATTCATTTTTAAATAAAGAGTAATATTGTCGCCGCAAAGAGGATTGTAACCTCTTTCTTTGTGGGTAGCATCTTTAAGTTCTTTTTCATGGGGAGAGTTTTCGTAATGTTCCATTATAACCTCAGAATAAAGCTGATTTAAATCGCTCATTTGAACCACTTCCTGACTTTTTTTAGTCCTTCAACAAGTGCGTCAATATCGTCAAAGTCGTTGTAGAGGTAAAAGCTTGCTCTTACAGTTGCAGGAACACCTAAGTACCTCATTAAAGGCAGACAACAGTGGTGCCCACTTCTTACAGCAATTCCTTCTTCGTCTAGTATTGTAGCAACGTCGTGAGGATGGACACCTTCTACATTGAAGGAAATTAAGCCTCCCCTTTCCTTCGCGTCTTTGGGGCCATACAATTTTACAAAGTCTAATTCTTTCATTTTCTGAAGGCCATACTCCAAAAGCTCGCCTTCGTGATTATGAATATTGGAAAGCCCAATTTTTTCTATATAATCTATTGCAGAAACAAGCACACAAGCCCCTTTTACGTTGGGAGTACCTGCTTCAAATTTAAGAGGTGGGGGAGCAAAAGTTGCACGGTCTTCAAAGACTTCGTCTATCATCTCTCCACCTCTTAAAAAAGGAGGCACATCAGAAAGCAAGTCCTCTTTTATATAAAGTACACCGATTCCCATAGGTCCGAGCATCTTGTGACCAGAAAAAGCAAAAAAGTCACAGCCTATTTTTTGTACATCAATCAGCATATGAGGTACACTTTGTGCTCCATCTATTAACACTTTTGCGCCGTATTTGTGTGCAATATGTGTAATCTCCTCCACAGGATTTATTATACCTAAAACATTTGACATGTGTTGCACAGCAACCAATTTTACTTTGTCAGACATTTTTTCTTTAAAGTCTTTCATAGAAAGCCTAAAATTCTCATCAAGGTGGACATATTTGAGTCTCGCCTTTTTAGCTTCCGCTACCATTTGCCATGGAAGCATATTGCTGTGGTGCTCGGCTATTGTCAGTATTATTTCGTCCCCTTCGTTTATATATTTCATTCCCCACGTATATGCTATAAAGTTTATTGATTCTGTAGTATTTCTCGTAAATATTATGGATTCTTCTCTTTTTGCGTTAATAAATTTTTTTACTCTTTCTCTTGCCTCTTCATAAGCCTGTGTGGAAAGAGCGCTTAAATAGTGTGGGCTTCTGTATACATTGGCGTTTAATTCTTCATAATATTTATCCATAGCTTTTATGACTTCAATTGGCTTTTGAGTTGTGGCAGCATTGTCAAGGTAAATAAGCTTTTTACCATGAGGTTTAACATTCAATATAGGAAAGTCTTTTTTAATCTTTTCTACATCAACATATTTCACTTTAAAATCCTCCTCCATATATGACCCTTTTAGGTTAATTTATTGTGAAACCAATTATTTTTAGAGCCTTTTGAGGTTTCACAATAACCTAGAGAAATTTTATCATATTGTGCATTTTAGTCCACTTCGCTTGAGGGCCAACAAGCTTTAACAAACACAAATAAGTCATTTTATCTGTTAGGGTATTCGATGTCAAAATTAATATCAATTTCCTTCCTCGCCTGTCTTAGAAAAAGTTCCCCTTCCCTAGTGAGCTCATAATATGTGTGATTGCGATGCTTAACACTTTTTCGTCGTCGATGGTAATATTTAACTATTCTTCTTTCCACTCGCTTGATTAGTCCTCTCTCCTCCAAACTTTGAAGTCGCTTTCTGCTTTCTTCTAATGATAAACCTAGGCGCCTCGCCAAAAGTTTCGCATATTCCGGCCCAAGCTTTTTGAGGTAGGTGAGGATTGTTAAATCAAGAAATTCATCTTGGTCATTGTTGAGTGGCATATTCTTCTCTCCTTTATTATGGATTTACCACTAAGTAGTTTGGTTTTTAAATACTATGACTTAGTAATAAATCATATTGCTGAGCGTTTAAATACCAAAAACTTACTTTGTTAAACTACATCAAGTTACAAAAACTTCTTTTTTAACAACATTATAATCAGCTTCATCATCCATAGCACATGCATTACTACAGCCACTGATAGTATATTTCCTTGTAAATTGCCTGAGGATACTATACGCATACTCCTCTATATTGCTGCTTGATAAAGCCGCTTCCGTTTTTAGATTCAGTCTCAGAAAAACAGCTACAAAAGTGCTAAAGGTGTTAATAAAGGGCTTACTACTATTGTAGTAGCCCATAGACTTTAGATTATTTAGAAGATGGATATTATTTATGTTATATCTAATTGCGTACAGATAGTATGGCGTGTGTTCCTCACTGTTTCTCCTTTAACATTAACGTTGGGTTACGGGTTTTACATTAAAATTAGACCTGTATTCGGTTTCTGTCCATAATACCCTTTGAGCCACCATAGCTTCTGGGTTTAGTTTGACATCTTTTAATATCATTTCTTTAAATTTGTTATATCCCACTCTGTCAATAAGGTGTCCACCATGGATGTATTCAGGTTTGTTGTTCATAACATAAGCAGAAAATGTCTCCCAGTTTTTAAGTACACCTAAAACCACATCTTCTGTAACCCAGTTTAAAAAGATTTTTCCCATACGAGGTGTTTGCTTTCCTGTTCTGCCGCCGATCAATACCCTGTAGAATTTTTTAGGGTTCCTGGTCCAAGCACCGGTTGGACACACTAGGACGCATTCACCACAGCCGACGCAGCAGCAGGTGTCTTTGACGATTTTTCCTTTTTCTACAGATAAAACACGCGTTGCATGATGAGCACACGCTTCTACACACTTTTTACACCCTATACAGCGCTCATAATCGTATTCCGTTTTTGTAATGCCGATTATACCGATATCACTAACGTGAGCTTTAGCACAGTCGTTAGGACATCCTGATATATTTAATTTTATATGGTAATCGCTGGGGAATATAATCTTTTCTATCTTTCTGGCAAGGTCAGTTGTGTCAATATTGGCTTTTATACAGTGGCGATTGCCTATGCAAGCCATTATATTACGAGCGCCTATGGTCGGATACCCGTCGTCATCAACTACCATATCAACGCCGCATAAATTTACTTCAATTTCTTCGATATATGGTCTTATATATTTGTTAACCTCATCTATATATTCATATTTGATCCCTGGTATTGAAATTGTCTGTTTGACTCCCAGGTGAAATTCTCCGTTTCCCCAAGTTTCCGCAATATGCTGAAAAAATGACAGATATTTAGCATCTATAACACCGCCGGGAACGCGTATCTGGAGCATGAACTCCCCGCGCACTTTTGACTGGCGGTAACAATTTCTTCGAACCTTTTTTATATCTATATCGTAACTCATATAATTATCCCTCCGATTAATCCAACAGATTTTTTGCTTTAGTATAATTAAAGACAGGCCCTTCCAGACAAACATATGTCTCATTTATCTTGCAATGGCCACACTTGCCGACGCCACAAGACATTTTCCTTTCAAAAGATAACCAGATTTTCTCTTCGGGCACACCGTTCTTTAAACATTCTAAAGCGGCAAAGTGCATCATAACAGGAGGACCTACAATTACTACATTGTAATTTTCAAAGCTGTCAAATGGTATTTTCTTAATGTGTTCTGTAACAAGGCCGACCTCAAAGCCTTCTATCTTATCTTTATCAAGAGTATAAATTGTGTTAAACCTGTTTCTAAAATTATTTAAATCCTCTTTGAACAGTATACTCTTTTCGTCCTTAAATCCCGCAATGAAATACAGAGAGTGTATTTCATCTGGATGTTCATAAAAATACTTCAAAAGGCTTCTGACAGGAGAAACCCCGGTACCACCGG
Source organism: Thermoanaerobacter sp. A7A (assembly GCF_000445185.1). GTDB lineage: Bacteria > Bacillota > Thermoanaerobacteria > Thermoanaerobacterales > Thermoanaerobacteraceae > Thermoanaerobacter. The sequence continues at coordinate 3,678 of NZ_AVAF01000109.1, read as the reverse complement.
CGATGACAACTAGATCCTTACCCTTAAAATCATCTACAGGGAATGAATTACCATAAGGGCCTCGCATAAATATCTTATCACCGGGTTTTAAATTAAATATTTCATTGGTGAGTTTTCCTACTTTCCGTATGGTGAGTTCTACCCAATTATCTCCCATAGAACTTACCGATATAGGGCCTTCTCCGATTTTAGGTAAAGACACCTGAAAGAATTGTCCATGTTTTACCTTTGCATTGGTTTCTATCCTGAAAGTATATTCATTTTCTGTTTCGTGTATAATATCGATTATTTTATGGGGGGCTGGAAGCATTATATTTACACTCATTTACTTTACCTCCTCAATTGATGCTGTTTATCTTATATCTTTAGTTGTCTCCGCTTTTTTGAGTTTCTCCACTTCATCATACAGGCGATTAATGGTAGCAGGAAAAGATATTAGTTCAGGACATCTTTCATCACATCGCCCGCATCCTACGCACATGTGTTCGTCTTTAAAACGAAGTTTATAGTCATAAATTTTATGCAGAGTTCTGAATCTCATCCGCTCTCCCGCGGTTTTCCTGAAACTCAGTCCACCTGCCATTGTCGTGAAATCTTCGTGCATACAGCTGGCCTGAACCCTTCTCCTCTCACCAACTTTTCCGTTTTCAGTGTATGTTACGTCTAATGTGGTAAAACAGCTGCAGGTTATGCACACAGCGGTACAGGCTCCACAGCTTATACATCTTGAATTATAACTTTCCCACATATCGAGATCGTAAATTTTTTCTAATAATTCATGGCTATCAATTTCCGGGATGTTAACTTTTGTCGGGTTAGAGGTAACAAATTCAGGGGTAAATTCTACTTCTCTTTCATCGGCAAATAAATTGGTAAATTCATCGTCTTTTATTTCTACCAATATGTTATCATCGCCAAATCTAACTGCTAAACTGTAGTCGTCGGTTTTATTGGAACCCATTGAGACGCAGAAGCAACTATCCCAACCTCCTTCTTTGCATTCCATTAAAATAAACTTTACTTTTTCCCGTAAACGCTTGTAGTAAATGTCTTCTGTTCCCCCGTTTTTGAGAAAGATAGTATCAAGTCGTCTAAAGCCATTTATATCACAGGGGCGGACAAATATCATAATCTTTTTGTCATCTACCTTGCTTTCCATATATTCATATTCGGTAAAGTAGAATAGCGCCTGGGTAATCGGATATATCACTTCTTTTGGTGAAAAATCTGATTTCTCATCGTATACTACATCCTCAATTGAGTTAATTTCTGCATATCGGATCAAATCAGTGTCTGAATAACGACCACGCTTTTCAAAGCGCATAGGAGCATATACCTTATACTCTTTTTGCAATTCTTTTAAGATTTCATTCATCCTTTTAATGCTTACACAATAACTCATCTTCTTCCTCCTCTTTATATGGCATTTGATATTCTTTATAATCTCTTCATCAAATAATTAACCGTCCACGCTTAGCAAAGCACAGCCAGGAATGAAAATATATTTTCGTGTTAAATAATTAACTTTGATATAAGTATAACACTCACAAAACTTTTAGTCTAATAATAAATAGTTATATTAATGATAATAATATTTTATATAAACTGCCAATTTTTATACGTCTATACTATAGTAAACCAAAATCTAAAAAGTAACATTTCTTAATCGAGCAAAGTACAATAAAAAGTACAATAATACGAAAAATAACAAGGGCAACAAAACACAAGACTTGAGAAGGTTGAAGAGTGCCGAATTTCTTCCTTTTATCTTTTCATTAGTAAAGTAATATGATATTATGAAAATGATAATTTTGTAGTTATATGAGGTGGCCGTTATGACCCTTAGGGATATAGAAATCTTCGTAACCGTTTGCGAGTTAAAGAGCATGTCTGCTGCCGCTAAAAAGCTCTATATGTCCCAGCCCGCCATCAGCCAGGCCATATCGCAGATGGAGGGAGATCTCCAGGTCAGACTTTTTGACAGGATAGGCAGGAAGCTTAGCCTCACGTATGCAGGGGAAATCCTGTATAGTTACGGAAAGCGGATACTCAATCTTGTCAAGGAAGCAGAGAGTACTCTTGATGATGTGAGGAACATGAGGATGGGAAGGCTGAGAGTGGGAACCAGTACAACGGTGGGAATTTACCTGCTCCCGGAGATAATCGGCGAGTTCAGGAAAAAGTTCAGTATCGACGTCTACTTTACAATTGGCAACACAGCAGGGATAGAAAAGCTGATATTTGACAATTCTATAGACCTTGGTATTGTCGAAGGTCCGGTCCATTCAAGGGACATTGTTGTAACACCCTATATAGATGATGAGCTATATCTTGTATGTTCAAAAAGCCACAGGTGGGCAGAGAAAAAAAGCATCAGCCCCGCAGAGATTGAAAATGAGGATATAATCATGCGAGAAAAGGGAAGTGGGATGAGGGAGATCTTTGAGGAGACCATGGCGAGAAATAACGTGAGGTACAGAATAAAATACGTTCTTAACAATACGGAGGCCATAAAAAAGGCCGTCGAAGCTAATATAGGCGTTTCGGTCATATCCAGGCTGGCCGTGAAAAAGGAGATAAGAGGCGGTAGGCTCGTAAAAGTTGACATTGAAAATATAAGATTTGAAAGGAAGTTTAGCATTATTTATCACAAAGATAAGTTCAAGTCGAATCTGTTCGAAGAGTTTATAAGACACCTTTATAATTACAGCATAAGGTAGCGCTGCGAAGCGCAACCTGTAGCCACACCAAGTAAAATGTACCCATCAGCTTCAACATTTTAGCAATATGACCTCCGCAAAAAACAGAGATAAAGTAAAATATTAACCATTTTTGCAAAGGCTATTTTAATTTATTGCAGGAATGCTTATTTGGAAAAATCTACTTTAGGCACAGTTTTTGCTGCTTCATCTGCTTTAAAATATTCTCTTTCCTTAAACCCAAACATATTGGCGATGATAGAGGTTGGAAAAGACCTTATCTTGGTGTTATAAGCTTGAACAGCATTGTTATAATCCATTCTCGCTACAGCTATTCTGTTTTCAGTTCCTGCTAGTTCGTCGCTTAACTGCCTGAAATTTGCATCAGCTTTTAAATTAGGATAATTTTCTGCAATAGCAAGAAGCCTTCCCAATGCTGTATTTAATTCATCATTTGAAGCTGCTTTTTCAGCAACAGTGTTGGCACTTAAAAGTTTTTCTCTCGCTTTATTTACACTATCAAAAATCTCTTTTTCATGTGCTGCATATCCTTTAACAGTCTCTACTAAATTAGGAATTAAATCAGCCCTTCTTTGAAGCTGATTATCAATCTGACTCCATTTACTATTTACATTTTCATCTAACGCCACTAATTGGTTATAAGTTCCATAAATTGTCCCAAATACTAATACAGCTATTACAGCCAAAACAATCAATGTAATAATTAGCGGATTTTTCACTGCCATTCCCCTCTCACTATTTTCTAAAATACTTTCTATAGTACTATTATATACGATTTACTTGAGCAAAGTAAATCTCAGACTGTAGACAAACTTTCGTAAAGTAGATATTTTGCAATCGGTGCGACTTGTGACAAAGCGCTAACAAAACTTAGGAAGACCGAGGGTGGAGGCAGGGCCGAAGCCATGGATGGCGGAGGCGGGCACCTTAAGGCATGGATGCCACCTGACGTAGGTAT
>NZ_AVAF01000108.1 GCF_000445185.1 Thermoanaerobacter sp. A7A | reverse complement strand
ATATCTCCTTTGAATATTTTTTAACTTTGTCAACAAACTGCGATTTACTTGAGCAAAGTAAATCTAAATTTGTTTCAAATTTTTTATAATTTCTCTTAACTTTATTTCAAATTCTTTTACTTCATCATACTGGGGATAATAATTTCCATATCTTACTTTTTCGTAAAGAGCTGTAATTTCCCCCATTAAGGGATGAACAAATGGAAAAGTTTCTACTACTTTTCTATACACATCTTCACTTGAATGATTACCCTTCACAAGAATTTTGTTTTCGTATAAGTGTTTTAAAAATCTTTTATAATAATACCTTACCCTTTCCCTCGAATCCCTATAAATTTTTACTCGCTCTCGAACATTTTCAGCTATTTTCTGGCTTATGCCTTTTAATCTTTTATATGTTTGCAAATCCCCAATTTTTATATCAATCTCTTTTTCTTCTGTAAAATCTCTTTCATGCTTTTCTTTTTGTAGCTTTGTTATTGCTTTTACAATATACACCATCAAAGCAATTATTATAACAACAGCTAATAAAGTAGCTATTCCATTTATCATGTGGACAAGCCAAGCATAATCTTGAGGAATTTGCTCCTCAAACATATTTCCCTTACTACTATCTTGTTTTAAGGCTTCCTCCATCGCCTTTTTAAAATACTCTTCGTCTATAGGCAGCAGGCTAAAAAGCTTTGACAACATTAAAAACAAACCATAAGCTAAATAAGAAGCGCCATAAACAAAAATTTTTACAATTCCTTCATACAAATAATGATAGATAAATCCTCTCACAGCAGGAGAAGAAAGCAAAATCATAGTTAAAATTATAAGGCTTACTGCTGCCCACTCAAAAGCCGAAACTCTTTTATTTGAGCTATTATCGGCGTATCTAAGATTTTTAACTTCCAAAAGCAAAAAAATGCTGAGCAGAATATAAATAATGCTATATTTAGGGATTATCAATATATCTTCAGGAGGCATAAAATAGTTCGCAATATTTATGACAAATAGACCTATTAACTGCTTATAAAATTGTTCTACATTTAACATATCATTAACGGATATTCCTCTGTTTTTTACTCCTCTTGACCAAATATACAAAAACACAATGAATAGGGCCACCAGTTGATAATAATTTTTACTAATTATTGTACTCAATAAAATGCTAATTACAGTCCCTATAGTTAAATTCAATTGTTTATAAGATTTCTCGTTCATCTCAATTTCTGCATTGTTAAAAACCCCGCTTATTAAAGAAGCTAAAAGGACTATTTCAAAGGAAATACCTTTTTCTCTAATAAAAAGCCCATTTAATAGGGTGTAAATTAAAAATACCATTATACCATCTAAAACTGTCAAAAACGTCCTCACAAACTTTTCTCTATCCCACAGTTTCAAGTTGCTTCCCCTCTTCATTATAAAAGAATAACTTAATATTTGACGGTAAAGGACCAATTTTATTAGGCTTTATTGAAATAATTGAAACCTTTGTATTTTGTATGTTGGAAAGTGCATTTATCACTTTATCATTTATGAAAGGCGTTACAACCACTAAATCTGTACCCCATGACAAATGGTTTGTCAATAGCCTCAAAATTTCTTCAAGGTCATACCTCTTAAAAAAAGACAAACCCGCAAAAACCCCAAGAAGCTTTGAAATCTGAGATTCTCCTGCAGAAGGCTCTATAATGCTATAGTCCCCTTCAAAAAGACAAATAGCATTTGTAGAAAATCCAACAGGAATGCCTTTTTTTAATAAATCCACTGATAAAGAAGCTGCTACTTCCACTGCCTTTTCAAACTCTTGTAGGTCAATAGTCTTAAACAGATACCTGTGAAAATCAATATTAAATAATATCATTATTTTTTTATCTGCTGTATAATCATATTTATTCACTTTTAACATCTGATTTTTGGCAGTGGCTTTCCAATTTATGTCTTTATAATTATCAGAAGAAGTATAATCTCTGATTCCACTTATCATAATAGGGTCTTCTATTATCCATCTTCTTACAAATGCGTCTCCTTGAAGAGAATCAGCCACAACAAAAGAACTATTCAAATCTATTAGATTAGGATAAACCACAAGCCTCGCGTGAGCCAATATTTCACTTTCATATTCCTCACTGCCAAATAAATCGGTAGAAAAAACTTTCACGGGGTCAAAAAGATTGTATACTCCTCTTTTTATACCTATAATTTCAAATTTCCTTGTAATCCTCTGAAAAGGCATCATAGAAAGCACTGTAGTGTGAAAATACTTAACTTTATCATTATTTTCCACCATAGATGATTTTACCATTTGAAGTTCCACAGGAATCTTTTGCTGTAACTTTAAATAGGTGATAGGAAATATTTTTTTATTTACAAGTGTAATCCTAAGCGTTGTTTTTTCCCCAGGGAAAATAGCTGGATTTTCAAATTTCCGTTCTATTTTCAAATCCTTAAAAATGTATTTTTTATAAAGATTAGCTTGCATAGCTAATACAAAAGCCACAACAAGAATAAACCACAAAGCATTCATTTTCAAAACCACCTAATTTTTATTTTTCAAGAGGGATTGGAACTTCTTCTAAGATTCTTTTCACTACATCTTCCGCCTTTAAATTTTTAAGCTTACCTACCCCTTTTAAAATAATCCTGTGGGACAGCACAAATGGCGCAATATACCTTACATCATCTGGTGTCACAAAGTCTCTTCCTTTTATATAAGCATAAGCTTGAGAAGATTTATAAAGAGCCAATGTAGCCCTTGGGCTTGCTCCTAATTCTATCTCCCCATCTTCTCTTGTCCTTTCAATTATATCTAAAATATAATTGGCAACGTCTTTTTCCACATACACATTGGTATACTCTTTTTGCATTTTTATTATATCCTCTTTGCTGCAGACTGGCTGAATATTCTCTAAGGGACTACCTTTATCAAAAAGGTCTATTATTCTCTGCTCTTCTTCTCTTTTAGGATATCCCATTTTTATTTTCATCAAAAACCTATCTATTTGAGCCTCGGGAAGAGGAAAAGTGCCGTAACTTTCTATAGGATTTTGCGTAGCAATAACAAAAAAGGGTTTGTCTAAAGGATAAGTGACACCGTCTACAGTTACCTGCCTTTCCTCCATACATTCAAGAAGGCTAGACTGAGTCCTGGGTGTAGCCCTATTTATCTCATCAGCTAATAAAATATTGGTAAATAAAGGGCCTTTTTTAAACTCAAATTCATTGAGTTTTTGATTGTAAACATTTATTCCTGTCAAATCACTAGGAAGCAAATCGGGAGTAAATTGCACCCTCTTAAACTCACAATTAATAGATTTAGCTAATGCTTTGGCAATAGTAGTTTTACCAACTCCTGGCACATCCTCTAAAAGAATATGCCCTGAAGATATTAAAGCTGTAAGCATTAAATCAATTACTTCTCTTTTTCCTACTATCACTTTTTCAATGTTATTCCTTATGTCTTCTAATATTTTTGCATATTCCATCCTATCACCTTTTTCTAAATAAATTTTACCTTATCTTTTTATTATAGAAAACATTTTCTGAAATTTCAATAGTATATGTAAAAGTTAACATTTGATTTAAATTTATGCAAATTTCCTATTGACTTTTTCGCTAAATTGTAATATCATCTTAATTAAGAAATATTTCTTATTTAATAAAGGGTTGTGATTAAAATGCATAAACAAGAAGCCATTAAAAAATTAAAAGACCATAACTACAAACTTACGCCTCAACGAGAATTGATACTAGATATTATGTTAAATCAGCAGGGATATCTTTCTGTGAGAGAAGTCTATGAAAGAGTAAAAGAAGTCTTCCCTCAAGTAAGCATTGACACAGTTTATCGCAATTTAAGCCTTTTGAAAGATATAAATATTTTAAATGAAACGACAATTGGCAATAATATTATGTATGTAATGCGAAAAGAAATTCACAATCATACCATGAGATGTTTAAAATGCGGCAAAATCTTTGAACTGGACATATGCCCTCTCGAACTTTGGATAAACCAAATAAAAGACTTTGAAATTGTAGACCACAAAATAGAAATCGTTGGTTATTGCAAAGATTGCAGGAGCAATAAAAACTAACTATAGGAGGTAATATTTATGAAGAAAACTTTAATTACTATACTGCTTATCATGGCTTTAATTTTAGGTATAACCTCTTGTGGCACAAAAACAGTAGAATCTCCAAAACCACTAGTGTACGCATCTTTTTATCCAATTTATGACCTTGCATCAAAAATTGGTGGTGACAAAATAACAGTAAGAACTATAATACCGCCAGGAATCGAACCCCACGATTGGGAACCTACCACAAAAGATGTGGCTGAGATGACAAAGGCAAAAACTATCCTTTACTTAGGTTTAGGGATGGATTCCTGGGTTGACAAAATAAAAACCAATGCTCCAAATGTAACATTTTATGAAGTATCAAAAGGCATAACACCAATTGTCGAAGGCAACGAGACAAATCCCCACATATGGCTTTCTCCTAAAGATACCTTGATAATGGCTAAAAACATAAATGAAGCCTTGCAAAAGACCTTTCCGAATGATAAAGATTATTTTGAAAAAAATTATCAAAATTTAAAAACTACATTAGAAACTCTTGATAAAGAGTACACTGAGACTCTTTCACAGACAAAGCACAAAACCTTTATTGTATACCACCGTGCTTTTGATTATTTAGCAAGAGACTATGGCTTAAAGCAAGAAGCATTAGTAGGTTCAGATGAAGAAGCAGAGGTAAGCCCTGCTAGAATGACAGAAATTATAAATCTTATAAAAAGTGAAAATATAAAATACATTTTCACAGAACCCTTGACTTCTCCAAAGCCTATACAGACTATAGCAAAAGAGACAGGAGTACAAGTTTTGCCTCTTAGCACAATCGAAGGGCTTACTAAAGAAGATATAAAGAAAAAAGGAGATTACATCTCTTTAATGAAACAAAACCTTGAAAACTTAAAAAAAGGATTGGAGTAGGTGAAAATGAACTTGGTTGAACTTAAGAATGTCAGCTTTGCTTATGATACTAAAAAAATATTAAATAATATCTCTTTAAAAATAAATAAAGGAGAATTTGTTGCAATCATCGGACCTAATGGGTCTGGAAAGAGCACTTTAGTCAACATTATGGTGGGGAATCTCATCCCCATTTCTGGTGAAGTTTTGTACGATGGAGTAAACCTACAAAATATAAAAAATAGGTCTTTTATAAGTTATGTGCCCCAAAAGTCTTATTCTTTTAATGCCTCTTTTCCTGCCAGTGTAGAAGAAGTAGTCTCAATGGGATTATATGCAAAGAAAGGGCTATTTAAAAAACTCTCTAAAAAAGATTGGGAAGAAGTTTATGAAGCTTTAAAAATTGTAGACATGTTGGATTATAAACACAGACTAATAGGAAGATTATCAGGTGGACAGCTACAAAGAGTTTTCATAGCTCGCTCTTTAGTTGCAAAACCAGAAATACTTTTTTTGGATGAGCCTACAACAGGAATTGATGCAAAGTCTGAAAAGGCTTTATACGCTATCCTAGAAAAGCTGAACAAAGAAAAAGGTATAACTATAGTGATGGTAACTCATGACGTTTGGGCAATTACCAACAGGGTGTCAAGGATAATATGCATGAGTGAAGGTAAAATCAACGAAAAATGTGAAGCCGTCGACCTTACAGCAGGAGAATTAGCTGAAGTATATGGATATCCAGTAAAAATAACTAAACATCATCACAATGGGAGTGTTAACAATGATTGATATTTTTTCCTATGAATTTATGAGAAGAGCATTTATAGCCGGAAGCATTATTTCAATAATTGCACCTTTAACAGGTAGCTTTCTTGTCCTAAGACGGCTTTCACAAATAGGTGACACCCTTTCTCACGTTGCTTTAGCAGGAGTGGCAGCAGGTATTTTGCTTGGAATAAATCCTACATTAGGCTCCATAATTGTGGTGCTTTTAGCTTCTTTTGGAATAGAAAAACTGAGGAAGACATATTTCAGGTATTCCGAAATATCAATAGCCATAGTTATGTCTGCAGGAATGGCAGTAGCAATAATTCTTTTAAGTCTTTCAAGAGGCGGCGCCGCCAACATAATGAATTATCTCTTTGGAAGTATTGTGTCTGTAACAAACACTGACGTCCTTTTGATTTCAACTCTCGGTATCGTTGTAGTGGCGTCAATTATTTTGCTGTACAAAGAGTTATTGTACATCACCTTCGATGAAGAAGCAGCAAAAATTTCAGGTATACCTGTAAGCTATATCAATTTCTTCTTTACAGTACTAGTAGCTTTAACTGTCGCCCTCGCCATGAGAATTGTAGGTGCACTTTTAGTATCTTCACTAATGGTAATACCGGCTGCCGCAAGTTTAAGAATCGCCAAAAGCTTTAAACAGACAATATTTTATGCAATACTCTTTTCCTTTATATCAGTCTTTTCGGGAATATTTCTATCCTTTTACTTAAACTTATCCCCCGGTGGAAGTATAGTCCTCGTCTCGCTTTTTATAATGGGACTCGTTTCATTAAAGAAGAGGTAAATAAAAGAAGAAGAGGCTGTTTGACAATCAAATTTTTAACAGCCTCTTCTTGCTTTTTATCATTTACTACTCAATAGAATTTTTCTGTATTACCTCTTTATACCACAATGCACTGTCTTTTAATATTCTCTTTTGCGTCTCATAATCCACATAAACTATCCCAAATCTTTTTGAATATCCATGGGCCCATTCAAAATTGTCCATTAATGACCACACAAAGTATCCTCTTAAATTGCCTCCATCTTCTATAAATCTAGCAATTGCTTTTAAATGTTCTTTAATATACTCTATTCTCTCATTATCATGTACTCGTCCTTCTTCTGTCACTTCATCTTTAAATGCTGCTCCATTCTCTGTTATATACATAGGCAGTTTTGTATATTCTCTATTTAGTCTTTTTAAAAGGTCATACAAAGACTCTGGGCTTATCTCCCATCCCATCTCCGTCCTCTTACCTGGACCCGGTACATTCTCTGCCTTTAACATGGAATCTTCATCATATTTTACAATACTCCTTGTATAATAATTGACTCCAAGAAAATCTATCGGAACACTTATAATCTCTAAATCTCCTTCTTTTATAAAGTCAAATTCTCCAATTATTTTACTATATAATTCCATCATATCCTCTGGATAATTGCCTTTGAATATTGGATCTAAAAACCATCTGTTAGCAACTCCGTCAGCATATTGGGCTGCTAATTTGTCTTCTTCTTTTCCGCTGGCAGGATATGCAGGGGTTAAGTTTAGTGTTATACCAATTTTACTCCCTTTTATATTCATTTCTCTGAAGGCTTTTACTGCTTCTCCATGGGAAAGTAGTATATGATGAGCTGCTATTAGTGCTTCTCTGTAGTTTTTGTGCCCAGGCGCATGTTCTCCTATCCCATAGCTTAATATTGATGCACACCATGGTTCGTTATGGGTTATCCATAAGGGTATTACATCCCCTAATTCTTCAAATAGTTTCGTGGCGTATTCTACATACCATTTTACGCTGTCTCTGTTTAGCCAACCCCCTCCTTTGTCATACGCCCATTGTGGTAAATCCCAATGATAAATTGTCGCGGTTGGCATTATATTCTTCTTCAATAACTCATCTACTAATCTTTTGTAAAAGTCCATCCCTTTTGGATTGTATTTCCCTTCCTCAGGGAAAATCCTTGGCCATGCAATTGAAAATCTGTAGGCTTTTACTCCTATTTCTTTTAATATATCTACATCTTCCTTATAGCGGTGGTAATGGTCACAGGCTACATCTCCTGTGTGGCCATTATAGGTTTTCCCTTCTGTTTTTGAAAATGTATCCCATATGGAAGGAGTCCTCCCATCTTCATTTACAGCTCCTTCAATTTGGTATGATGAGGTGGCTGTTCCCCAAACAAAGTCTTTTGGAAATTTTATCAATGAAACCACTCCTATTCTTAATTATTGTAATTGGTAAGGAATTTTATTAACTTCATATCTTCGCTATTAATTGAGTAATGTCAAATATTTTAATCTTCTCTGGATTTTGTGAACATTTTATTTCATATTTTTTGTTTGGCATCATATTTAAGCAATTATCCGATAACTCTATATAATTATCACTTTCTATAAAAACTCCAAATGCCGGAATGTCTGTTTCTAAAACTATCCTATCCTCCACTATCTCATAAGAAATTCTTGGCTGATGTAGGTTTAAGTTTCTAAATTTATCAAACACTTTATAATTCTCATAAGTCTTGCCATCAGCAATTATTTCTACATATATAACACTATCTAGTAGTTCTCCATTTTTCTCTGCTGGCAATGTACACCCCGGTATTGCTATAGTCATTTCCCTTACATTGTACCCAATATTTAATTCCTCAATTTTATAGTGAGATATTTTTGTAACGTCATTTGCTATTAATCTCGTTTTTAACTGTTTCTCTGCAATTTTTTCACCATTTAGTTTGAAAACTTTTATAGCTACATCTACTTCTTCATCATAAGCTAAATCACTTATCCCATAAATTGTGATACCTTTATCTTCCTCTTTTATATATGGTAAAATCTCTGCATAAAATTTCTTTGAATAGTGATACAATGCTTTTTTCCTCTTGTAATAATCAATACAAGACCAGCTTGCTACAGGCCAACAGTCGTTAAACTGCCAGTACAGTGTCCCTGCTGTCTTAAATTTTCTTGACCTCCAATGTTCTACTCCTGTCTTTATAGCCTCTGCTTGGTTAAATTGACTTAAGTAAACAAAGCTTTTAAGGTCTTTAGGAAATCCTAAGTGTCCTACCATAAATCTTACTAATCTTTCCATTCCTTCTACCATTTTGTTGTGAGAAATCATAACTGGACTGAGTATTTTCCTATCCTCAGGAGCTGTATAGGAGAGCACTGTTTTCCAATCTGGCATTGATTGGAATCCAAATTCACTAAGAAATCTGCCCTTATCTTTTGTGTACTCTTCATAGTCTACCCATCCACTCCACACATTCCATTGATGCCTATCGCCTTCAGTTTCACTATTCGGATCTTCTCCTCCATAAGGACTTGATACCCAATAAGGCCTTGACGGATCTAATTTTGCACACACTTTAGGTAATATTTCTTTATAAATGTAATTGCCCAAATATTTTGGATCTCCATTATCCCACCATGAATGAAATCCCCAATTGTTTTCATTATTCCCACACCACAATACAATGGAAGGATGATTTCTAAGACTTAATATGACTTTCTCGGCTTCTTCTTTTGCTAATTTTTGAAACCATTCAAATTGGTCAGGGTACTCCGCACAGGCATACATAAAATCCTGCCATACCATTATGCCCATCTCATCACAGGCATCATAAAATGCGGGATCTTCATATATCCCTCCTCCCCATACTCGTAGCATGTTCATATTCGCTTCTTTTGCAAGTCTTATATATTCGTAATAATCTTCTTTGGTCAATCTAGGTAATAAGTTGTCGGCTGGTATCCAATTGGCTCCTTTTGCAAAGACTTTTACTCCATTTATTTCAAATATAAAGCTTTCTCCTTCTTCATCTTTTTCTCTTATTAACTTCACAGTTCTTATTCCACTTCTAAAACTTTTTTCATCTATTATTTCTTCATCCACTAAAAGTGTTATTTTCACTTCATAAAGAGGCTGTTCTCCAAATCCATTTGGGTACCACAATTTAGGATTGTCTATAATCATTGAGGCTTTTATCTTGCCCTTCTGAATTTTTACTTGCTTCTTCCCATATGAAATGTCTTTATGTATTATCTCTATTTCAGCTTCAAAATCTTGCACTATATACCCTTCTATCTCTGCACTTATTACTACATAAGCTTTGTTTTGCTCAATTTTTTCTGTATAGAAATATGGATTTTTAATCTCTGCATATTTTACTAAAGACAAGTATACGCCTCTCCATAAACCAACTTGAGCTATCCTTGGTCCCCAATCCCAACCATAAGAATATTGAGCTTTTCTTACATAAGGTCTTCCACTTTCTCCTGACCAGGCAAGATTTACAGGACTTGTTTGTTCCATAGCTTTTATCGTCTTTATAGGTGAATCAAAATGCACCTCTAATATATTTTCCCCATATCTTATATCATCCTTAACGTTGAATTCATGCGGTATAAACATATTTTGTGTTCTTCCTAAGTGTATGTCATTTAAATATATATCAGCAAAAGTATCTATTCCCTCAAAAATTAACTTTATTGCGTCAAATTCATCTTTGTTTTTTACATCAAAGTTAAATTCTTTTTTGTATACCCATTCTTTTTCTTCTAATTTGTGAAACTTTATTTCATTCATGCGATAATAAGGATCTTCTATTTTCCCCAGTCTTACTAAATCTAGCTGGACACATCCTGGAACTTCTCCTTCATACCATTCACTAGCATTTGCCTCTCTAAAATGCCATACTCCATTTAATGAAATACGTTTTTCCATAATTAAATCACCCTCTGTTCTTATTTAATTCACAACTTCGCACAAGCAACATAATGATCTTCTTCTATCAATTTAATTGCAGGCTTAATACAAGTTGTATCTGCGATGGGGCACCTATCTACATACTTGCAGAATCCTTCTTTCCATATAGTCTGATTTTTATTTGAATCTTCGATATCAAATTTATCTGTTTCCCATTTTCTGTCTAATTGTGGTATTGAGTCTAATAGCATCTGTGTATAAGGATGTCTGGGATTAGAAAAGACTTTTTCTATTGAGCCCATCTCTACAATTGACCCTCTATATAAAACCACTATCTTATCGCTTATATAATACGCCTGCGAAAGGTCATGGGTAATAAACATTATAGCAGCTCCTATTTCTTTTAAGCTAAGCAATGCTTCTAAAACATCTACACGAGTTGAAGCATCTAACATACTGGTAATTTCATCTGCTACTAATACCTCTACATCCATCAGTAGCGCCCTTGCTATTAATAATCTTTGAAGCTGTCCTCCACTCAATTGGTGTATATACTTGTTTAACACATCTCCAGCATTCAGTCCCACTTTCTTTAATACATTTTCTACTCTATCATTCCATTCTGATGCAGGCACTTCTTTTTTAAAGGATTGTCTTACTAATTTAAATATTCTATTTACTTTAAATATAGGATTAAAAGAGGAATATGGGTCTTGAAAAATTCCTTGAACTTTTGAGTAAAACTCTTTGTTATTTGATATGCTAAAGATATCCTTGTCCTCAAGTAAAATTTGGCCACCACTTGGTTTTAGCAATTTTAACATCATTTTACCTATTGTAGACTTTCCACTGCCACTTTCACCTACTAAAGCTAAAATTTCTCCCCTGCCTATTTCAAAATTTACTTCATCTACTGCTGTTATTGTGTTTTTACTAAACAAAAACCCTGAATTAAAAACCTTTGTAAGATTCTTTGCTTTGATCATAAATCCTTCACCTTCCAACAAGCCACAAGGCGGCCTTTATTGATTTCTTTAAGTGGTGGCTCTTCTAAACAGTTTTCATCTGCAAATGGACATCTATCTCTAAATCTACATCCTGCTGGAGGATTTATGAGATTGGGAGGATGACCAGGGATACCCTCTAATTTTTCTTTTGTATGACGTATTCCTGCATTAGGCAATGATTTAATCAGAGCTTTTGTATAGGGATGCAAAGGATTCGCTATTATTTCTTCTGTCGGACCAATTTCCGCTACTTTCCCTGCATACATTATAACTATCCTATCCGCTATTTGATATAAGACTGCTATATCATGGGTAATAAATATTATTGAGTTTACTATCTCCCTATCTCTAAACTCTTTAAACATCAGTGAGACTGCTTTCTGAGAAGATACATCAAGGGCTGATGTGACTTCGTCTGCTATTAAAAGGTCTGGATTTAATAAAGTTGATATTACCAATACTAACCTTTGTTTCATCCCACCTGATAGTTCAAAGGGATACATATTAAGAATGTCTTTTGAAAGTTTTACCATGTTTAAACGCTCATGTAGCCTTTTTTCTATTTCCTCATATTTTATTTTGTGTTGTCCCACTAAGTCCCTTATTATCCCCCCTATTTTGCGGGTGGGATTTAAAGCATCCATAGCATATTGGGGAATAAGAGAAATTTTTTTATAGCGATGCCTCCTCATTTCAGTATTATTGTCTATTGGCAATTTTTCTCCGTTAATCTTTACCTCTCCTGATACATATTTCATTGGCGGCTTTAAAAGTATCAATGAATTACCCAGGGTTGACTTACCACAGCCTGATTCTCCAGCTATACCCAATATTTCTTTGTCATTTATTGTAAAAGTTACATCATCTAATGCTTTGGCATCACCATGCAATGTTTTGTAATAAATTCGTAATCTTTCTATTTGTATCAAATTGGTCACTCCTCCCTCAGCCTTGGATTAAATATTTCGTCAAGACCTATATTGAGAAAATATAAGGAACTGACTATCATTGTGATTGCCAACCCTGGAGGAACAAACCACCACCACATTCCTAGTTGGATTGCGTTCCATAATACTGAGTACTGCATCATTAAGCCTAATGAAATTCCTCTTGTTGGTCCCAATCCTATAAAATCCAATCCTACTGCTGCTAATATTGCTCCTGCAAACTGCAATATGAATACCATTACTACATAAGACATCATGTTTGGCGCTATTTCTTCTAAAACTATTTTTAATGGTCTCAATGCTGTTATTTTAGCTAAATTCACAAACTCTCTTGACCTTAAAGAAAGTGTTTGGGCGCGTACAGCCCTTGCTGTCCATGGCCATGCTGTCAAACCTATTATCACGCTTTGTATCCCTATTCCTCTATAGGGTAAATAGGCTGCTATGATTATGAGTAAAGCTAATGTAGGTATTACTATTAATATGTTCGTCAACATCATTAAAAGGTCGTCTAATAATCCGCCTTTGTATCCTGCTATAAAACCAATTAAAAGCCCTATTATTGTGGCAAGTCCTCCTCCAAATAACCCAATAAAAAATGTCGACCTAAGTCCGTATACAAACTGGGTAAAGACATCTTGCCCAAAGGTTGTTGTCCCTAACCAGTTTTCTCTGCTTGGAGGAAGATTGCTCATACTGACATACTCCAATGGGTCTTTATAGTAAGAAATATAAGGTCCAATTATAGCCAATATCAGAAAAAATAGTAATATTGTCAAGCCTATCTTAAATTTCGTGTTTTTAAACGCAAAATATATAAACTCTTTCATACATTTTCTCCTCCAAGTCCTAGTCTAATTCTTGGATCAACAATCATGTAGAGTATATCAACTAAGAAATTCGCAAGTAATACCCCTATGATTATAAACAAGAAGACTCCTTGTACCAAAAAATAATCCTGATTTAATATACCTTGCAATAACATATATCCCATTCCTGGATAAGAAAATACTACTTCTGTTGCTATGGACCCTGCTACGATTGTACCTAATTGCAACGCTAAACCTGTAATCTGTGGAAGTATAGCATTTTTAAAGGCATATCTTCTAATAAGCCCTTCTGATGCTCCTAAAGCTTCTAAATATCTTGAATAATTGGCTTCAAGTTCATATATTATCAAATTTCTCATACCTATCGCCCAACCACCAATTTGCACTATAAAGAGAGACAAGAAAGGCAATATCCAATGTCTTAAAAAGTCCACTACAAATTGCCATGACCAATTCGGTCTCATACTAAAACTATAAGCTCCTGCAATAGGGAAAATCCCAAGAACAACTCCTAATGCCCATGCTAATAGTATTCCTAACCACATGTATGGTATAGATGTAATTATATAAAAAATTGGCAACATTCTGGAATCTAAGCTTCTGTGTCTCGCTGCTACTGCTCCTATATAGTTCCCTACTATCCAACTTAGTAAAATTGATGGCAATAACACTACTAATGTGTAAGGTATAGCTTGTGCTATAACATCTAGAACCGGTTTAGGATACATATAAATGCTAATTCCTAAATCACCTTTAAACAATGCTATCCAAAAGTTAAGGTATTGTTTCCATAAAGGTAGATCTAAGCCAAAAGCTTTGATTAGATACCCATACATTACTTTTGCTGACTCTGGTAGCCCCGAAAATCTTGAAACTAATACAAGAATGGGGTCCCCAGGCATAAACCTGGGGATTAGCCAGTCAATAGTTACTGCAAAAAAGAAAGTCAAAATGTAAATGTACAACTTCTTTATTAAATACCGTAACATTTATATACCCCCATTTATTATTGCGAAGCTTTCGGTTTTATCTTCATCAACATCATTGTCCCACCTGTTTGCCATCTGCCACCCCAAGTAACTGGATAAGCATATGGGTCATGTTCTGTTGGCCAATTCTCCCATGCTGCATTTGATGCTTGGAACCAAAGCCCATTGTACCAAAGTGGTATTGCTGGCATATTCTTTAAGAAAATCTCTTCAAGTTGTGCAGCTGCTTGTTTAGCTTCTGGGCTTCCTAACTTTGTTTGGTTAAATTTTGCTATTAAGTCTTGTAATCCTGGCACATCAAAACGTCCAAAGTTTCCGTTATTCTGAGGACCGTTTTCTTGAACTTTGTTAAATAGCCAATTATACAAAGTCCATGGAGTTGACGTGACTTGGCTGCCAAAGTTATTAAATGATAAATCAAATGTTCCTTTCGTTAAATCCTCATAATATTTACTATAATCTGGAAATTTAGCTTCCGCATCAATTCCTACTGCCTTTAATTGATCTGCAACTATCTTAGCTGCTTCCATCCAATCTGTCCAACCATATGGTACACTAATCTCTAACTTAAATTTTTTTCCATCAGGTGATGTCCTTACTCCATCACTTCCTAATTTAAATCCTGCTGCATCCAAAATAGATTTCGCTTTTTCTGGATCATAGGTATATCCATATTGATCAACTACATTTTTATCATAATATTCTTCCCAAGCCTTAGCCGGTACAAATCCTAATGGATTTGCTGGTTCTACTTGGTTTTCATATACTTTTTCTGCTATTACCTTAGGATTGATTGCATATGCCATTGCTCGCCTTAATTCAACATTGTTTAATGGAGATTTAGTGGTATTGATAAACATAAACACAGTATTATCTGGAATCATATATGGTGGATTGTCATAAAAAGTCGTTACACCATAGTTAGTTTTCAAAGTTGGTATACCTGGAAGGAAAAAGTTACTTAAATCTAATTCACCTTTCATTAACATTCCCAATGCAACGTTGTTACTCTGTACCATTAAATAAACTATCCTCTTAGGCGCTGGTGTCATATTCATTGCTTTTATGCCCCACCAGTTGTCATTCCTCTTGTAGACCATACGATCATTGCTATAAGTGTCAAATAAATAGGGTCCTGAACCTATGGCCTTCTCGTTTGCACCATTTAATATATCATCCTTAGATTTGTCTGCCCAAATGTGCTTTGGAATTATTGGTATCTGATACAAGTTATATGCCCATTCATGATAGTTTACAGTTGAGAACTTAAATATTACTGTTTTGTTGTCCGGTGTCTCTATAGATTGCAACCATTGCCACATCGGGCTATAATAAATCTCTGAATATTGCTTTGCTATTTCAAATGTAAATTTTACGTCCTCTGATGTTAAAGGTTTTCCATCTTGCCATGTGAGCCCATCTCTTAAAGTGATTTGATAAGTATTATCAGAGGTCCATTCACCTTTCTCTGCTAACCATGGTATGAATTCGTTTTTAAGTGGGTCATAGTTGAATAATGTTTCATAAATCAATCCCACTGTACCCGTTACAGCGTTCCATGGTGTTAGCGGATTCCAGTTGCTGGGTGGCCCCCACAATCCGCCTCCAAAATATACTGTTTCATTTCTTTGATATGTCGTCTCCTGTGCAACTTGCTGTGTATTTGCATTTTGCTGGTTCGATTTATCGCTTGTTTCTTGACTCTTTTGTCCACAGCCTGCTAACGCGCCCATTATTAGCATTAACACTAATAATAGACTTAACAGCCTTCTCATCCTAAAAATCCCCCTTTTTGGTTTGTTGTTTCCTTTTATTTTAAAAAATTTTATTTTACTCCTCATATTCCCCCTTTCTTTGAATTTTTTAAAACAAAAGGCCTCTCAGCCTCTTGTTTTAGGCTATCGTAAAATTGGTTTTGTATTAAATTTATAAAAACGTGTTTATTATTTGATGGATTCTTTAATATTCTACATTCTAATATCACGCATATCACTATTTAACACTACAAAAACTATATTCTAATATTTTCAAAAGAAATAAAGTTTTTAATGAACACGTTATTATTCACTTTAAAAATTTTTTACGTAATTTTTTTTACCGAACCACGAACAATTAGATTTGTGTTTAACCTAATATCCTCATATATTTTCTCTGGATTATTTATTCGATATACAAGTTGTTGAATAGCTTTTACGCCTAATTGTTGTTTAGGAACATTTATAGTAGTTAAAGGAGGATAAGAAATCGCTCCCATCTCAATATTATCAAAACCAATCATAGAAACGTCTTCAGGAACTTTTATATTTAATTCAGACAAAGACCTCATAAATGCCAATGCAATTTTATCATTGGCACATATCCAAGCGGTTGGAAAATTAGTATCATTTACATTTATTTTCTTTTTAAAATAATCCATGTCTTCTAAAAAATTTGGCCCTTTTAAATTTATATCAAGCCACACAAATTTGTCGTCGATTTGTATCTTAAATTCTTCCATATACATAATATACGCTTGATAACGTTTTTTAAAACTATATGACCATTCGTTATTACCAATAAATCCTATTTTTTTATGCCCATTTTGAATTAAGTAATTTATTGCATCATAAATCCCTTTTTCATTCGCCGAATTGATATAGTCATTTTTCTTATTGTTACTTAACACGTGTTTACAAATATTCATAAATAAAGGCGTAACGCCTTTATTTCATAGTTAGTGCATATTTATCATTTATTTTTTCTCTTTGCATTTCAATTCTTTTACAGGATTCTCTTTCTACAAGTTTTACAGGAACAACAAATTTAGCTGTAATAGCTATTTCTTCTTCAATAGACTTAATCAAATTTTCTACCGCCAATTCCGCCATTTGCAATAAAGACGCACTCATTGTTGTTAAAGCAGGTTTTAAATAACGAGATATTGTAATATCATCAAATCCGATTATAGAAACATCTTCAGGTACTTTAAATCCCATCTCTTCTAAAGCATGCATAGCTCCTATAGCCATTTGATCGTTTGATGCAAAAATTGCAGTCGGTTTTGCCTTTTTAAATAATTTATATGCAGCTTTATAACCACTTTCTTCAACAAAATCGCCTTTTACAACTAAGCTGCTTTTAAAAGGAATACCCGCTTCTTTCAATGCTTTTTTATATCCTTCTAATCTTGCAAATCCAGAAAGTTTTTCCATATCACCTGTTATATGAGCAATTTCCGTATGCCCTAAATTGATTAGATATTTTGTCGCTTCATACGCACCATTTACATTATCCATGTTCACTATAATGCTTTTGTTAAAAGCGTCATCTTCATCTTCCCTAATTTCCTGGTCGATTACAGCAGTCTTCAATCCAGCCTCAATTAAATTTTTTATATCTGGATCATCATTTTTTACTCCAATAAAAATCGCACCGTTTATAGTCTTGTTATAAAAGACTTCTCTTACTTTCTTGTAATCTCTTGTTTTGTAAACAGTTATCACAAGCACGTTATAGCCTAATTGATTCGCAAAATCAATAACCGCCGTCGTAAAAGGCCCAAAGTAAACATTATCATACACCTTATGAATATCACTATTTTTCTTTAAATCAACTATCACCAATCCAATAGTTTTTGAACTTTTTCCTCTAAGCATCCTTGCTGAAGCGTGAGGAACATAATTATATTCCCTGATAACTTTTAAGACCTTTTCTTTAGTCTCAGGCGGAACATTCGGATAATTATTTATTACTCTTGAAACTGTACTACGTGAAACACCTGCAATCCTTGCAATATCCTTGCTATTCATGCACCTTACTCCTTATTAAGAGATAATTATAAATTCGTGTTTCTCTAATTATAATACAAATTTCCTTATATTTCAACAAAAGAAGCCCTCACCTGCTACAAAAAATTATTTTATTCTGTTCTCTATTTTTCAAGTCATATCTCGGTATTACGCCTGTACTTTTTTTAAATCTTACCATGCAAAGAAGTGCCATATTTTTTAACACTATATTATGCTATTATTTTTAAAAGCAATATGTTATTAAGAATCTTTATAACACAATCTTATAAACACGTGTTTACGGAATTATTATATAATATAACATTTACAAAAGTCAATATGACTTTTGATTTTCTTTTTGTTTTCAAATTATCAGACATCTTACAACAGGCCGAAGGTCGAGCTTTAGTTTTGTCGCTTTGGAAACATCGGAGCGACGATGCAAATATCTCCTTTGAAAATTTTTTAACTTTGTCAACAAACTGAGGGATAGTACATACTATCCCCTTGAATACTCAAAAACTTCAGTATATTCACTCATAAAAATGTCAATAGGTAAAACCCAATATCCGTCATTATAGTCAATATCAATACCTGTAATTTTATAATATCCTCTCCAAGGAATCAATGAACAATACCAAACTTTTGAGTTGCTTTTATGAGCACTCCAATAATATCTCTCTCCTATATGTTTTGCTATTTCATCGACAACTGCAATTCTTTGTTGTAAAGTGGTATTGGGCACATAAAGTCCCCATGCTTCTCCAAAGTTTTCATGATAAAATCGAATAGACTCGTATATTACTCCTTTATTTGGTTCTGCAGTGAGTAAGCATTCATCATCAACGCTCCCATGATATCTTCTGCTATCGAATATAGCAGCATGTCTAATAGCACCTTGTATGTGAAATCCCGGGCTTGTGGCTAAAACAATATCGCCTATAGTAAAATTTTCAAAAGAGATATTGTTGCGATAGACTTCTTTTTTTCTTTTGGAAGAGATGTTTATCCCAAATGCTTCTTCATAATATACGTTTTTTAACAGTTCATAAAGGCTGATTTTATATCTTTTCTCTTCAAACTTTTCCTCATAGGGTTTTGATATCATTATGTGGTCTCCAATTTTCAAAAATCTATTATAAAAAGTTTTTTTGGGTATTGTGTTTTTCCTTTTAATTGCCTCTTTTTGATAGAATTCTATAATGTCAATTCCTTTATATTTTTTTGTTCTATTTTCCTCCCACATATATGCATCATCTCCATGATACATATATGTGGTTAATCCCTTTTATTTGTGCATGTCTTACTTTAATGATTTGTTATATCAAAAATCATTTTCACTGCATACAACAAAGTGACAGAAATCAATATAGGCCTTATAAGCCGAGCTCCATTTTTTATAGCCAGCTTTGTCCCCAATCTTGCCCCCAGTATCATTGCTAACGCCATGGGAATTGCAATAGAATACAATATCTTACCATGTAACGCAAACATAATTAGTGAAGTTATATTGCTTACAAAATTCAGTATTTTCCCATTTCCTGCACTTATTTTAAAATCATAATTCAAAAGTGTTAAGAATAAAAAAATGTAAAATGAACCTGTTCCCGGTCCAAAAAAGCCATCATAAAAGCCAAGAATTATAGAAATTATAAGGCCTATTGCAATAGTCTTTTTATTAACGCCTTCAAATTTGTTTTCATTGCCTATATTTTTAACAAACAAGGTATATATTGCAACAAACATCATTAGAATAATTATAATTATCCTTAATTGCGAGCTATCTAACAAAAGTACAGTTTTGACTCCAAGAATTGCACCTAATAAAGTCCCAAATACTAAGTATTTTAACAAATCTCCATCATACACTCTATACTTTATAAAAGTTAAAGAACTAGTAAAAGAAGCACAAGAAGCAGCAAATTTGTTAGTTCCAAGCGCAAAAGCTGGAGGTACTCCAAGTACTAAAAGCCCTGGAAGGCTTATTATACCGCCTCCACCCGCTATAGAATCAATAAAAGCAGCTGCAAATCCTATACCGCAAAGTGCTACAATATATTCAATTGACAACGTTACCACCTCAATGTAAATAAAATACTCCTCAATTTATAATAGCATCTCTTTTACATTTTGTCACTTATCTTTTAAAAGTCCTGCTAAAATCGCTGCAGGACTCAGACTGTAGACAAGTTTTTTAATAAGCTTCCTCTTTTTTGCGCAAAGTGCATTTCGAAGTATCTTAGTGTGTCCCCTCTGCTCAAAACAAGCCTTAGGCATACTTAGATACTTAAAATGCACTTAAGGATATAAGCAGGAGACTTTTAATACAATAAAAAGTTAGTCTTCAATCTGCATAGGTCTTTGCTATATTTAATAAAAACTCTTTTATTTGCTCATATTTTTCCATTTTAAATACTGCTTCCCTGAGTTTGGCGCTGCCATATAATCCCTTTAAATACCAAGCAATATGTTTTCTCATTTCAAGAATACCTGTACGTTCACCTTTGTATTCTATCATCATTTCCAAATGCCTGATAATCACTTCTATTTTTTCTTGTATTGTCGGCTCGGGAAGTAATTCTCCGGTATTTAAAAAATGTACAGTTCTTTTAAATATCCAGGGATTACCCTGCGCCCCTCGTCCTATTAAAATTGCATCGCATCCCGTTTCCTCCAACATTCTTTTTGCATCTTCTGGTGTAAATATATCGCCATTACCTATAACAGGTATTTTTACACTTTCTTTGACTTTTTTTATTATACTCCAGTCAGCTTTTCCAGAATAAAATTGTTCTCTCGTCCTTCCATGTACTGCTACTGCTTTAACGCCAACCTTTTCAGCAATTTGTGCTATTTCCACAGCATTTACGTGATTATCATCCCACCCTTTTCTTATTTTAACTGTCACAGGTTTATTTGATGCTTTCACAACAGATTCCATTACTTTTTCTGCTAATTCTGGTTTCAGCATAAGTGCCGCTCCATCACCATTTTTAACTATTTTAGGGGTAGGACATCCCATGTTTATATCGAGAATTAAAGCTTTGCTATCATTTAGCCTTCTTGCTATCTCCCCCATAATATCTGGATCAGAACCAAATATTTGAAGAGCCACCTTCTCTTCCTCATCAATATCTGTCAACACTTTTGTATTTTCACTGCCATAATAAAGGCCTTTGGCACTAACCATTTCTGTGTATGCAAGGCCACAACCCATTTCTTGGCAAATCAATCTAAAAGGCTTATCTGTAACCCCTGCCATAGGAGATAAAAATACGTTATTTTTTAAAACTACATCGCCTATTTTCAAACTTATTTCATCCTTTCGCTGTAAATCTCCTGTATATAATCCACTTACCTATATATTTTATCACATATTTTCTTCTCTCCAACAGTTTTTGCAAAAGAGAAAAGCTGCGGTTTCCCACAGCTTTTCTCTTCTTTACCTCTTATTTTGTATATTTTGCGTATACATATCCAAATCCGCCATTATACTGTATCTGATACCATCCATTATATTCTCCAACTACTTTTAGTTCTGTACCATATGGTACTGCTCCTATCTTCTTTGCATTTATAGAATTCCCTACTCTTACATTTAATCCGCTCTTAGCAGTGACTTTTACAGCTTTCAAAACAGTTACATTTGACGGATTTGGCGTTGCAGCAACGTATTTGCCGTAGATGTATCCTGTCTCGCCATTGTAGTCAATCTTGTACCAGCCGTTGACTTCTTCAAGCAATGTCACAACTTTTCCGGCAGGAAGTACTCCTATAATTTTGCTTGAAGTGCTTGCGCCTGCCCTCACATTAAGCGCTGATGCAGTTACAATGCCATAGTTGTATACAGGTTGTGGTGCAGGTTGTGGTTGCGGAGTTGGAGCAGGTGTTGGTTGTGTTACTGGTGATGGTGTTTCTTCTGCCACAGGAGTAGTTGATACATACCAGTAATTCTCGACGGTTGGTGTAATTGTACCATGCTCTTGAATATATCTGATCATCAAATTCCTTACCTGTCCGTCGTCGCCATAAGCTTTTGCGGAATCAAATACAATTTCTGGATTTGTTATTCCAGCAGCTTGCATAAATCCACCGCCGCCGTTGAATCTGTAGTTGTTTATTGCTACTGTGAATACATCGTCATCTTTTACAAGTTTGCCATTGACTTTGAGATTCTTAATTCTATGTCCTGCAGGTTGTGTTAAATCTATTACATAGCTTGCACCGTACAATTGGTCAAGATTGTAATCAGGTATATTCAAAGTAGGATCTTTTGTTATAGGATCATTTGGCGAGGAAACTTGTTTGTAATACCTTGCTGACCATTCCATCCAGTCTTTTAATTGTTTTCCTGTCATCTTTATTCCATACAAGTAGTTTTCATATACATATACACCCATGATGTCCTGAATTGTTATATCGCCTTTCAATATCTTTGCTGAACTGCTAAGTGGTGCAGCAATTGATAGATCAGTTTTGGCATAATATTTTTGAACTTTATTGATAAGGTCCATTATAGCGGTCTCTTTTATTGTTTGATCAGTACCTAAGAAATCACCTGTTGCAACACCGATTTTTGTTCCTATATATTTAAGCGTTGCATCTTGATATGGTTGTGCCAGTTTAATGATGTCAGGATCTGCCTGTATAGAATCGTCCATTTTTATGGTTGTACTCCATTTATCATCAATTACCCATTTACCTTCTGCATTCTTGGTAATGTCAAAGTATATCTGTGATACATATTGTCCCCATCTACCAGGTTCTGTCACTATCACTGTTTCGCCAGCTGGGTTTTTATACGTATGCTGTGATATAATAGCATGTGTATGTCCTGCAACTATTGCATCAATGCCATTTACCTTCGTTGCTACAGCAATAACTTGGTTTTCTGGTATCACATCTGTCGGCTTTTCTTCGCCTGAATGCATAGTAACAACTACAATCTCTGCTCCTGCTGCTCTTAACTTAGGCACCCACTTATTTGCTTCCTCTACAAGGTCATTAAAGTGTAATCCTGCATAGTGGTCTTTATCTTCCCATGATGGTATAGTTTTAGTCGTAAGGCCTAATATACCCACTTTTACAGGTCCTTGTGGCGTATCAAATGTCTTAATATAGTAAGGGTCAACAAAGTTTGTTCCGTCATCTTTGTAAGTATTTGCTGAAAGCACATGGATACCTTCACTTCTCATGTCTTTTATGACCCTATTTAAGACGTCAAGTCCATAATTGTATTCATGGTTGCCCAATGTCCAAGTATCATATTTCATTGCTCCCATTACTTTTGCCAGTGGATACTCTGCTTTAGTATCTATTTTGTCATAGTAGTAAGAAAGTGGCGTTCCTTGAATTGTATCTCCATTATCTACTAATACCACATAAGGATATTGAGCTCTTACTTGTTTTACATAGGTAGCTACTTTTGCAAGACCTCTATTCGCAGGTTTTGCAGTGTTGTAGTCCCATGTGAATATATTGCCATGTATATCTGACGTAGCAAGTACTGTTATTGTCGCATCACTCATTTTAGCCGGTGCAATTCTATTATCTATTTTTGAAGTAATTGTCTTTTGGGCTTTAACTGCATCTATAAATGCATCTCTTACAAGCTTATATGTGTCAATATAAGTTTTTGCAACATCATGGTCTGTAAATCCTGTAAAGCCATCTCCGCCAGTGCCCATAAAGTTGTTTGTCGCAACAAGATAAGTTTTATCCATAAGTATTGGCGTTCCGTCGGACTTTCTCATGTCAAATACTCTTTGCATTGAAGGCTTAGATGGATCATACTTGAAAGTAAGTCCCGCAACCTGTATACCCTTGCCACCATCTTGTACAGCCTGCTCAAGGATAGTTTTTACTTGCGCCCCTGTCATTTTCATTGTAACTATTGTGTTGTCAAAAGGCATCAATTGATACATCATTCCAACAGTTATATCGCCTTTTGGAATATCAATCCTTAATCCACCATTATTGGCAAATCCAAAATCTGCTCCTACTGCATCCTTTGTAACTTGTGCTGCCCAGTTACCTAAGAGAGAATCTCCATAAGGTTGTGCACTTTGAGTCCTTGTCAAATCTATTGCAGCTTGACCTATAACTTCGTTAAATATAGGTCCCACATCTTTAGAAGCTTTATCAACAATGGCTTGTACATCAGGATCTACTACAGGATTTTGTGTAGAATACAAACTTGTAATATCAATATATTGCATGTCACCTGTTGTAATAGTACCGTCATCATTTACTGTTATCTTTAGATCAATAAACCCTTTCCCATAATTTCCAGCAACACCTACTGGTATTCCATTTATTCTGGTAGTAACAATTGTATGGGTATGTCCGCCAAATATGGCATCTACGCCTTTAACTTGTTTTGCGAAATCTATAAGATTGCCTGTTACATTGCCTGATTTATCCTGAGATGCACCCATATGTGCCAGTACAACAACTATTTGCGCGCCTTGGCTCCTCAGCTGCTTAGCTAGGTCATTCACAATAGGTACAGGATCTCTAAAATCTACATTTTGTATATATGCAGGCATTATTATATTTGGGAATTCTTTGTTATCTACAATGCCAATTATACCAATTTTAACCCCATCTTTCTCAATCATTACATAGGGCTTTACATAACTCGCAAGCTTCCCAGTTGTTTTATCATACACATTTGCTCCAAGAACGGGAATTGTTGAATCTTTCAATGTAGCATTTTGCGTGTCAATTACTGAATTAATGCCCCAGTCATATTCATGATTTCCCAAAGTCATCGCTTCAAAACCAATGTTTTTCATCATGTCAATGACTGGTTGTCCTTTTAAGACGTTGGAAAGCGGTGTTCCTTGAAACATATCTCCGCCCGATAAAATTACTGTTCTGTCAGGATTTTGAGCTTTTATGTCTTTAATTTGTTTTGCCAAAACACCTGCTATTTGCTGCTTATAAATTGTCCCATCACTTAATTTACCGTCATTTTGTAAATAACCGTGAAAATCGGTGACTTCAATAAAGTCAAATGTTTTTGACGTTGCAGCAAAGGCTATCTGCGGTATCGCAGAGAAAAACATGCTAAATACCATTATTGCTGCAACAAATATTGCAAATATCCTTGACCTTGACCTAAACATTTACATCCTCCTTTTACTAGTATTTTCTTAGAAAACAAATAGATCTTCAACAATCACCTCCATAAGAATTGCAGGAAAAATTCTAGACATTTTAAGTATAACAGAGGAGTGTTAAAAAAGAAGTTAAACTATTATTAATTTTGTGTAAATTACATCATACATCAGATGTCAGACAAGTCTTAATATAATTATATAAAACACTTTTTTGACCTTCAATAACGATTTAGGGCAATATTACATGTTTATTTTCAACTTTACTTTCATTTGCTCTTTCTTTTATACGTTTACTTAGTATTGTAAACATTTTTAAATTTATTATGATAAGTTTTCATTTAAAAAGACGATATAGAATCCAATCTATATCATCTCAGTTTGTTGACAAAGTCAAAAATTTTTTAAAGGAGATATTTTGCATTGTAGCTCCAGTGTTCCAAAGCGACAAAACTAAGCTCGACCTTCGGGTTCCGGTAGGGTTCCGGGCACATTCGACATCCTGTCTCAGGTGCCCGCCTTCGCCATCCATGGCTTCGGCCCTGCCTCCACCCTCGGTCTTGTTAAGTTTTGTTACCGCTTTGTCACAAGTCGCTCCTTATGCAAAATATCTCCTTTCCGAAAGTTTGTCTACAGTCTGAGATTATATAGAATCCAATCTATATCATCTTTTCCTAAAAGTTTCTTTTAATTCTTTATACTTCTTTACAATTTCATGTAATAAATCACTATTTTCTTCTAAACCTGTAATTTTGCTTATTGTTTTTTCTAAGCCGAAATTTTTAATGTCATCTTGAATTTTACAAGCTTGAGGGTCTTCCTTATAATCAAACAAAAACCCTGCAGCTATACCATATAGTATAAATTCAGGCGTAATTCCAATTTCATAACAAAGTTTGGCAGGCATCATTAACCGGTCATTTCCAGACAATTTCCTTGTAGGCTCTCTTCCCACTCTTACAACTTCGTCTTTTAAATAGGAGTTTTTGAACCTTTTTATTACTTTATTTGAATATTCTCTTAAATTATCAATTTTTATATTATGTTTTTTGGAAAGGGCGATAGAAGCTTCTTCTTGCATTTTAGAGACTATATTTCTTATAAAATCGTCCTGAATCGCTTCATGTATATATTTATACCCTTTTAAATATCCTAAATATGCAGTGGTAGCATGGGCTCCATTTAATAAAAATAATTTTCTCTCTATATAAGGTTCAAGGTCAGCGACAAGTTCTGCCCCTTTGATATTTAAATCCCCAATAATTGCTTTTTTCTCAATATCCCATTCATAAAAATCTTCCACTGCTACATCTATTGGCAGTTCTTTCTTTATATCTACATTCGGTACTATTCTGTCCACAGCCGTATTAGGAAAACCAATTTTTTGATTTACGTACTCAATAAAATCTTTATCCCCCTTTTCCAATATACTATTTTTTAGTATATTTGTTGCAAACAGTGCATTTTCGCATGCCATTATATTCAAAGGTTTATCAATGTTAGCTTTTCTTATCTTTAAATAATTTCTTAATTTTTCCCCTATGCTCTTAAGATTATTAGCTCCTACTGAAGTCGTAATTATATCTGCATCTACAATAGCCTTGGATAGATTTTCTTCATCTTCGATATGAATAGCTTTGATGTTTTTTACTTCTTCTTTTTCCACATTATCTTTTAAAATAATCACATTATATCTTTTATAATTATTTATGCTTTCTACTAATTCTTTTGATATATCAACAAAAGTTATTTCATATCCAGACTTATACAACAAATATCCTATAAATCCTCTGCCTATATTCCCTGCTCCAAAATGAACCGCTTTTAACATATTATTCATCACCTTTTTGAAGTATTTCTATTATTTCTTGTTTTGTCCTTGCCTTTTTCAATTTCTCGACATTTTCTTCATACTGGCAGGTAAGAGCTATTTTTGATAATATCTCTAAATGTTCATCTCCCTTGCCTGCAATTCCTATGACAATATAGGCAATATTTCCATCTCCAAAATCTACTCCTTTAGGATATTGCGCTATAACTATTCCAGATTTTTTTATATATTTTACATACTCAGAAACACCGTGAGGAATAGCAATACCATTACCTATATAAGTTGTTACATCTTCTTCTCTTTTTTTCATACCTTCTATATATTCTTTTTCGACATAGCCATTTTTAAAAAGCAAATTCCCTACTCTTTCAATAGCTTGTATTTTAGATTCTGATGGTACATTTAATACGATATTATTTTCGTTTAGTATTTCTTTATTCATCTTCCAAAGCCTCCTGTGTATCATTTAGTATTGTAACTAAGCTATTTCTAATATCTTTGATATCGCCAAGCCTCAATATTTCATTAAAAGCTTTATCCTCTATAAGCGAAATACTTATTTTACCTAACATCTCTAATATTTCACTGCTTTCTGCTTTCCTTGCTAACATCACAAGAAAAGTGTCTACTTCTTCATAAGAAAAACCAGCACTTTTCATCTTTAATGGAGTTTTTAGTTTATAGACGCCGACAAAAGGCATTACCATTTTGTCACTTCTTGTATGAATTAAAGCAATGTGGGTGTTTGGTATGACAACATTGCCCATGGCTTCCCTTTTAAAGATTAGCTCTTCTATTTCTTTTGCATCTTCAGTAAGCATTAAATCATATAAATCTTTTGCTATGAATTTTATTAAATCTTCAATAGTTTTTGCTTCCACGTATTTTAATTGCAAATTTCGAAGTATCTCATCTGCTATTTCAAAATTTCGTCTTCTCTCCACCGTCGGCAAATTCCCTGTCAATTCTCTTTCTTTCTTGACTACATATTTCTCTATAAACTCTTCTACCTTTTTAATATCTTCTTCTGTCAAAAAAGGCGATACCACAATTACATTATCTTTTAAATCTTCAAGCTTTACTGTAGAAATTATTAGGTCATAGTTATCACCCTTTTTCTTATACTCCCATATTGCCCCAATGTCAATAGCATCAACTTCTCTAAAAAGAGTCTTTAATTTAGCTGATAATATTCTCGCCGTACCAATCCCATTTGGACATATAACAAAAACTCTCAATTTTTTTGATAAAGCTTGCTGTCTTTCAATTGCAGCTCCAATATGCATTGTAATATATCCAATCTCTTCTTCCGGTATCATGAGATTATATTTAGAAAAAATTAACTTGCAAGCTTTATTTACTGCTTTAAACAAATCACCATAGTAATTTTTAATTTCTTCTACTAATGGATTGGTAGTCTGAAGTCCCATTGTCAATCTATAAAGAGCAGGTTCAAAATGCTGTGACAGTCCTACAATAAGTTGTTCGTCGCAATTTATCTTTATATTTAAAAGCCGAGAAACTTCTTCCACAACCTCTTTTGATAAATCTTGTAAAGAAATGCCAAGTTCTTCAAATCTATTTTGTTTATAGACGTATTTTTTGGGACTTAAATGAAGAGCCAAATATGCCAATTC
Source organism: Thermoanaerobacter sp. A7A (assembly GCF_000445185.1). Classification (GTDB taxonomy): domain Bacteria; phylum Bacillota; class Thermoanaerobacteria; order Thermoanaerobacterales; family Thermoanaerobacteraceae; genus Thermoanaerobacter. The sequence goes on along the minus strand of NZ_AVAF01000108.1, from coordinate 33,595 downwards.
AGCATCTGGCAAATATACTTCATTTTCTTTCAATATTTTTTCTACATCTTTCATGAAAATAAATTCATTAGAAAGTAAAATGTCCTTTACAAATTCATCATTAAGCTGTATTGGCTTGTCTATTTTTGTTCTGTAAATAGAAACAAGTAAATGTACAAACATCCCAAAGTAATTTAAGTCGGATAAGTGACCATGTATAACATTCTTAATTTGCTGTGCAATTCTTTTCACTAATTGAACTAACTCATTGTCAAAAACTGTACTAAAGAATGTGTATACATAATTGTCTTTTTCATCATTATAGACAAAAGCTAAAAGTTCTTCTATGGGTTTATAGTTATAAAACAGCTCCACAATTGCATTTCTTTTATCTAATTCACTTCCTTCTACTTTAATCCCATAACCTCTTCTTCTGATAAGAGATAAATTTCTCATTTTCAGCCATTCTTCTATTTTGTCTAGATAGAGACTTATAGTTCCTTCTACAACATTAAATTGATAACTAAAATAAGCAGCTTTTATGGGTTCTTCTGAAAGCAACAATTGTATTGTCATCAATATTTGCCTTTGCTCTGGAGTTAAAAGCCATTGGAGAGGAATGGCACCTAAAGAAGCATGGATTTTATCTAACGCTTCTTCCTCTCCTTTTAAAATGATTTGTCCATTGTCCTCTACAATAACGGCTTTATATTTTTTTAAATTATTGTTTATAGAGGCTATTTCTCTCATAATAGTTCTTCCACTTACATCCATAAGCTTGGAAAGGTCCTCTATATTAGAAGGACCTTTCTCTAATAAAGTTTTTAATATAAATTTTTGTCTTACAGTTAGATCTTCCATACCTTTCACCATAAATTTTTATTTTATTTTTTAAGGTTCTTTACAAATTCATCATAGACTGTATTGTCTAAAAAGTTTTTGACCGTTACAATTTTAGCATTTGGCACAACCTGAGAAGCTCTTTCTGCAAGGTTTTCCTGGGTAAATACAACATCCGCCTCTTTTGGTATTTGATTTACAGCAGAATGCTTAACTACGATATCCAATCCTGCTTCTTTTAATTTTTTCTTTAAAATAGTTTCTCCCATCGCTGACGAACCCATACCAGCATCGCAGGCAAAAACAATCATTTTAGGCATACCTTCTATTTTTTGTGCATTTGGCTTTATTTCTTCAACTTTTTGTCCTTTGCTTTGCGCTTTAAGTCCGCTAACGACCGAGCGAGCAAAGGTCATACTTTCAGCACCCATGCTTTCTTCACTTGCCCTTTTTACAATGACTGAAGCTATCAGGAAGGAAACAACAGCACCAACTGTAATACCCGCAAGTACAGGAAGTAATCCGCCTTTTGGTGCCATAGCTATTTCTGCAAATATACTACCAGGTGAAGGTGTAGCTACCAAACCCGCTTTTGTCAAAACAAATGTCGCGTCTGCAGCCATTCCACCGCCTATAACTGCCAAGAGTAGTGATGGATTCATCAAAACATAGGGAAAATATATTTCATGTATTCCGCCAAAAAAGTGTATTATGATAGCACCCGGAGCTGATTGTTTTGCATCGCCTTTTCCAAAAAGCCAATATGCCAGTAAAACCCCCAAACCTGGACCTGGATTAGTTTCCAGTAAGAAGAATATTGACTTCCCAAACTCTTTAACTTCTGCTACTCCAAGAGGAGCCAGTATGCCGTGATTTATAGCATTATTCAAAAACAATATCTTCCCTGGTTCTATAAAAATTGCTATTAACGGTAATAAGCCTTTGTTTGTCACCCATTGAGCTGCTGCACCTAATCCTACTGAAATTCCATTTACCACTGGTTCAATGAAAAGAAATGCTAAAATTGCTAATAAACCACCTAAAATACCTGCTGAGAAATTGTTGACAAGCATTTCAAAACCTGCCGGGATTTTTCCTTCTACAAGCTCGTCAAATTTTTTAATTACATAGCCTCCCAAAGGCCCCATCAGCATAGCACCGAGAAACATCGGTATAGATGAACCGATTATGATACCAGCTGTTGCAATGGCTCCTACCACTCCACCTCTTACATCGTATACAAGTTTACCACCAGTATAACCAATTAAAATTGGCAAAAGATACGTTATCATAGGTCCAACAAGTTTAGCCAAATGTTCATTTGGAATCCACCCTGTTGGAATAAAGAAAGCAGTAATAAGTCCCCATGCTATAAAGGCACCAATATTAGGTATTACCATGCCAGCCAAGAAGCCACCAAGCCTTTGCAACTTCGCTTTTACACTTCCGCCACCAGTTATGAGAGCATTAGTGTTTTGCATAAATTTTACCTCCTTTTTGCATTTATTCTTCTATAATTATTGTAAACCCCTATATGCATTTATGCAATTCAAAGAAAATCAGTTTTGTCATTCGTTTTCTTTGACAAAATTGAAGATAAAAAAATAACCGGCGAAAAAACCGGTTATGATTAATCAACAAATCCATTGTTTTCGGATAATTCTTTATACCAATATCCACTTTTCTTTATAGTTCTTTTCTGTGTTTTTAGATCGACAGATACAAGACCGTAACGGTTTTTATATGCATTTAAGAAGGACCAGTTGTCCATAAAAGTCCATAAATGATATCCTTTTACATTGCATCCCTCTTCAATTGCTTTATGGAGCCACTTCAAATGTTCTTTTATAAACTCTATCCTGTAATCATCTTGGATAATTCCATCTTTTATAAAACGCTCTTCTCCTTCAACTCCCATTCCATTTTCCGAAATAAAAGACCCTATATTGCCATAATTATCTCTTAAATTTATCATTATGTCATATATTCCCCTTTCGTATATCTCCCATCCTCTATAAGGATTCATTCTTCTGCCTGGCATAATATACTCATCATAAAACCAATTAAGTGTAAATACTCCATATGGATTTGGCATATTTTCTTTAGCTTTAACTCTAATTGGCTGATAATAATTTACTCCTAAATATTCCACAGTGTTATTTTTAATTAATTCTAAGTCGCTATCCGAATACTCTGGTAGATGATTGTAAGTTTTTAGAAGTTCAACAAGTTCTTTAGGATACTCTCCTTTGACAGTTGGGTCCAAAAAACTTCTGTTATAGAACAAATCTGCAATCTCTGCGGCTTTTAAATCAGCCGGATGATTACTCCTGGGATATACAGGACTTAAGTTTAAAACAATACCTATTTTAGCCCTTTCTATTTGTAATTTTTTAAATTCCTCTATTGCTCTCGCACTTGCCAGCACTGTGCCATAAGCGAATTGTACTGCTCTTTTAAAATCTACTATATCTGGATAATGGAAATTATATAAATATCCACCTAATACAGGAACTATTGGTTCATTAAATGTAATCCATCTTTTGACTCTATCTCCAAACAACTCAAAGCATGTTTTGGCATATTCAGCAAAATATTCTACTACTTTTCTATTCTCAAAACCTCCCATGTTTTGCATTTCTATAGGCATGTCAAAGTGAAATAGCGTAACAAACGGTTCTATATCATTTTTTATAAGCTCATCAATGACACTGTTATAAAACTCTACGGCTTTTTTATTGACTTCACCAACACCACCAGGTATCAGCCGCGACCATGAAATAGAAAATCTAAAAGAGTTATGTCCAAGTTCTTTCATCAGTTTTATATCGTCTTTATATCTGTGGTAAAAATCAGATGTTACTTGAGGGCCTACTCTATCGAAAAAGCGATTTGGCTCGTTTTTGTACCAATAATCCCATACATTCATTCCCTTTCCATCTTCATTTGCAGCTCCCTCTATTTGTACTGCTGACGTTGCAGACCCCCACCAGAATCCTTCAGGAAATTTGTATTCTTTAGCCATAATTATTTTCCTCCTTGCGCAAGATAATTCAAAATATTATTTAAAAAGTAAAAAGTAATTTAACGGAAAAAATTACTTTGTAAAATCAGCAATATTTCTATTTATACTGTGGCAAATACTCTTTATTTTGCTCAAGTATATCATCAAGAATTTTTTTAGCAACAGTCGCAGAAGGTACTAATGGATGAATTGTCAACGCCTGTAAAGCTGTATAATAGTTCCCCTTTACCCCTGCTTCTATAGTAAGTTCTTCATAGGCTTTTACTGCTTGCATTAAACCCCTTATTTTCGCTGGCACATGTCCAATATTTATCGGATGAGCCCCATTTCTATCTATTATTGCATTTGTTTCTATCACCACATCATCTGGCAAATCTGCGATTGTACCATTGTTTCTCACATTGACCACATGTATGTCTTTTTTGTCATTATATATTGAACTTATCAGGGAGCAAGCAGCATCAGAATAATGAGCTCCTCCCCTTTTTTCTAATTGCGGCGGTTTTATATTCAAATTTGGGTCTTTATATAATTCAAATAATTCTTGCTCTACCTTTTTAACGACTTCTCCTCTTGTGCCTACTGTAGCAGCTTCTTTTTTCTGTTCATCAAGCATTTTATCAGTTAAATAATAATATCTGTGATATGGACAAGGATACATGCCCAGAGATTTTATAAATTCAGGGTCCCATGGAAACTCAGGTATATTTTTCATTGATAAAGATTTAGCGCCCGCAAAACTGTCTATTAGTTTTTCTGTCACGTCTTCTCCATCCAGGTAAATATGGGTACCCCATACTAAATGATTAAGACCTGCAAAATCTATATTCACTCTTTTTGGGTCAACACCAAGTATTTCTGCAATACCATATACCATGCCTATCGGTACATTGCATAAGCCAATAGCTTTTACATTTGTATGTTTTAAAACCGTTTCTGTTATAACTCCTGAAGGATTCGTAAAATTAATAAGCCATGCGTTCGGCGCAAGTTCTTCTATATCTCTACATATATCCAGTATAACGGGTATTGTCCTCTGGGCTTTTGCAAAACCACCGGGTCCAGTTGTTTCCTGACCTATAACATCATACTTTAGAGGAATTTTTTCATCTCGGATTCTGGCATCTATTCCTCCCACTCTAAACTGAGTAACAACAAAATCTGCATCTTTTATGGCTTCACGCCTGTCCAGAGTCAGATGAATGTTTATCCCTATGCCGGCTTTTTCTACCATCCTTTTTGCAAGGCCACCAACAATTTCAAGTTTTTCTTTGCCTTCCTCTATATCCATTAAGTAGATATCTTTTACTGGCAATTCCTCATACCTTTTAATGAATCCTTCAATAAGTTCGGGAGTATAACTAGAACCCCCTCCTATTACACCAATTTTCAGATCCTTTTTAAACATTAAAAGTTGCCCCCTTTGTCTGATAAATAACTTTATACAAGTCAATCATTTCCGTTATCAATTCCTTTGCAAGAATTGCATTCATAAGATGGTCTTCTGCATGTACTAAAAGAAGTGTAACTTCTTGTTTTTCTCCTGCCGCTTCTTTGTGTATCATATCTGTCTGAACGTGATGAGCTTCTAAAAGCTCTTCACTTGCTTTATTTAAACACTTTTCGGCCTCCTCAAAATTACCCTCTCTTGCATGCTTTAATGCTTCAAAACAATTGCTTCGTGCATTTCCTGCATGAGATATGATAGTGAAAACAATTTGTTCAAGATCCATTTTTCTGCCTCCTAAACTTTATTTGTTTTTCAGCGCCTCAATTGCTAAATCCAATGTTTTGGCTCCATCTATCATCCCATATACGTTTGGTGGAATTACTCTATATACTTTGTTTTTCTCTTTTGCAAGTTCAGAAACATACTTTTCTTTATACCTAATTTGAGGACCTAATAATATAACATCATAATTATCTATTACTTTTTCTAAATTATCTGCTGCTTCTGCAAAAATGTATAAATCTTTCATCCCTCTTTTTTCGCCCTCTTTTTTCATCTTTTCAACTAACAAGCTTGTAGACATTCCTGCACCACAGATTAATAGAATCCTCATTGTATATACCCTCCTTTTAGTTTAAACTTATTTTAATATCGAATAGTTAACTAATAAAATGTTATTATTCAGAATAAATTGTAAAACATCTTTATCAGTCAATATTGTTCTTTCAATTTCTCTTTTTGTATTATAAGACGAAATATTCATTAATTCGTTGTCTACATACGCTGGATGGCTCATTATTTCTGTTATACCTTCCTCTATACTACCTAATATAGACAATAAATTTTCTTTTTTAACACCTTCATCATAGAAATTATAAATAAAATTATCAACTGTTTTTAAGCCAGCTTTAATAATTATTTCCCTATCCAATGGAGTAGATCGTACAGGTAAGTTATATTTGTGAGCCATTTCTATAAATACATCTATTACCTTGGGATGACTTTGCACATGATGATGGCTATCCATATGAGTGATAGAAACCCCTAAAGAAAAAGCTTTTTTAATCTGCTCTTCTATTTCTGTTCTGATTTGATCCACATCAGCATCATCTAAAGAATGTGGAAAGCCTCTTTTAAAATACCCTCTTTCATCTATCAAGGTATTTACTTTTCCAGCACTACTCAACGGTTTACCAGCATCTAGAGTTATGTGTATTCCAAAACCCAAATCTGGACATAATTTTTTTATTTGTAAAGCTTCATTAGCATAAGGCATATTACACATTATAGAAGTACTTCTTAAAATACCGTTTTTATAGCATTCAACAACTCCTTTATTAACTCCTTTTGTCAGCCCAAAATCATCAGCATTTACAATTAGATATTTCATCTGTACCACCCCTTTTTATGGAATATATATCCTGAGAGGCGACGCCTCTCAGGATATATCATTATGCCCTCGTCTCAGCTAATTTTTCTTCTTCTTTTTTCAATTGCTGCTCTTCTTCATATTTCTTATTGTCCCATAGTTTCAAGAAAGGATAATAAATTGCTCCAGCTACAGCAAAATTTATAATCTGTAAAATAATAGCTTTCCAATCTCCCGTTGTTAAGAAACCACTAATTAATACAGGAGTCGTCCAAGGAATTAAAGCATAAGGTCTTGCCACTAAATTCAACGCCATCGCTATGTATGTGATAAGTCCTGCAGAAATAGGAGCTAATATAAACGGCACAATCATGACTGGATTCATAACTATTGGCATACCAAAAGTAATAGGTTCGTTTATGTTAAATATACCTGGCCAAATAGCAGCTTTACCAACTGCTTTCAATTGGGCAGATTTTGTAGCAAAAATTAAAAGCAATGCTAACGCAAGAGTTGTTCCTGAACCACCTATATATATGAAAATATCAAAAAATTGCTGTGTTACTATGTGAGGAAGAATTTTTTCGCCGGCAATTTTTGCAGCTGAATTCTCCTGAGTAAAAGTAAGCCAGATTGGCCCTAAAATTCCTCCTACTAAGGCTGCACCATGAATACCTACACTCCATAAGAACTGAATTGCTAGTATTGCAAGGATAACAGCTGGAAGTGTAGAACCTAATTTTAACAACGGAATAGCTATCAATTTATTAATAGCTTCCGGTATTGTTAAATGAATTGTTTTAATTAGTATCATGTGTATTATCCAAATAAATGTGATAGTTACAGCGCCCGGAATCAATGCTGCAAAAGCTCTACCCACAGAAGGTGGAACTCCTTCAGGCATACGAATAATCAAAATTTTCTCTACAAATTTCCTTTGGACTTCTACTGTAAAAATTCCTATGATCATTGCAACAAACAACCCTTGGCTTCCCATCCAACTCAGAGGAATGTTACCATCTTGTGTTAAAGGTACTGACAACATAAAAGTCGACAAACTCAATACTCCAGAAGCTACAGGATCTATTTTATATGTTCCTGCCAGTGAATAAGCTATTGTAAAAGATGCAACCATAGCAATTATCCCAAATGTTGCATTGACTATTTTTAACAAATCATTGACATAAGGTTTAACAAGGACTTCAAGAGCAGGTATAGGCGGAAAAGCTATAATTAAGAAGAATGACCCAATGAGAAGTAATGGCATTGTTGCAACTATTCCGTCACGAATCGATTTTAAGTGTCTTTGTTCAGCAAGTCTACCTGCTACAGGCATAAAATATCTGTCAAGAAAATTAATAAATGTATCCATTAGACCAACTCCTTTTTTAAATTTTTGCACTATATTTTATGCAGAAGTCATGCCAAATAGCACTTGCCCCGCGGACTCTTGCTTTTCCGCCTTGAATGATGATATCATATCAAATCCGTTTCAATGTGTATTGTTCAAAAACGTATTCAATACACATATGTGTATCAAAGTGAATAGATTATTTTCATCATATTTGCGCATTCTTCGTCTGAAATCTTTACATTACATCCTTCTTCGATAATCCTTATAGCTTTTTTATAATATCAAACTCTTTTGGGTAATTCTTAATGTATTCTTGTGTATCTTTCATGTGTATTAACTGTTTTCCTTGTAATATACGCTCAATTACACAAGCAAGATGAAGTATTAATCCTATTGTAATATCTTCATTTAAATTTACTCCTTCTCTTATTAAAGCTGCGTAAAATCTTTTAAAAGAAGATATATATTTTTCTGAATCTATCTTTATATTTTCTCTTATAACCTCCTTCATGTTATCAATTACCTCAATTTGCGAAAGAGCTTCAATTTTATTTTTCAATACAGATAATTTATCATTGTCAAACACATCTGATGTAGAAATATACAATATAGAATCATCCTGTGGATTTATAGCACTTACAACAGCTAAAATATTTTTTTCTTCTTTGATGTTGAGTAGTTTTCTTCTAAATTCTCTTTTGCTTTCAACCTCAATAGGAATAACATCAATATCTTTCTCTTTTAAGTTAAGGTCTCTTTCAAGTATTGATTTAAGTTTAACTGCTGTCCCTTCACCGGTTATACAAGCAGTTATTATAACATTCTTTTTAAGAGAATCTTCAAATTTAACACTGTCTTTATAGATTCTGCCTACATAAGGACTGAAATTGACGACTGCATCATACACTTCCTCTAAAGATGCGTTGAGTAAAGCCTTTCTTGCCGCCTCTAAAACCATGGGAGTGGAAACCATTTCAATTGTTTTGACGGGTATTCCTGTCCTTTCGTATATCATGTCACCAAATAATACTAGGGAACCCATGTCAACAAGGAGTAATACACCTCTTCCTTTGTCAGCTCTCTTCACAATATTAGTTAAATTATTTAATGCAACTTCTGGTTTTTGATCAAGTGGCATATTATAACCAATTACATAATTTTCACCTAAAAGCCTGTTGGCAACCTCCGCAATGGAAGTAGCAGCGGCTTCTCCATGCATTGCAACAATAATGCCTACCCCTTCGTCTTTTTCCTTTGTTTCTTCGTCAAGACATAAAAACATTGTAACAAAACCCACTTCATCATCAGGTACTTTTATGTTAAACTCTTTTTGGACCCTTTCTCTCAAAACATTTGCCACTTCAAATTCTTTCTCATACACCTTCTTTATATTTTCCAGCTGATGATTTACAATGTCTTTGCCACTTAGTATTCTTTCGACAAAACTGGCTACATGCATAGAAAGGCCGTATAAAGTTTTCTCACTGAAGGACCTTTTTAACTTTTTGCTGGCATAATTCAAAAAATCGTTTACTATATCAACAATCTTTTTATCTACTATTTTATATAATTCCTCCAAATTATTTTTATCCAGATTTAAGAGATACTTTTTCAAATATGTTTCTATATCAATGCTCATGATGAGTTTTATATCACTTTCGTTAAGTCCTTTTTGCTCCAAAGCTTTCCTTTTTTCCTCTAATGCCTCATAAAAATTGAATATCTGATTATTCTGTTGGATAACAGGAGTAGCATTATCAACTGAAAACTTTATTATATCTCCCGTAATAAATCTATCAATTTCATCTTTCGATTCCTTATACTTAAACAATCCTCTTCTGACATACTCAGGTAAATCTTCAGTATGCACGCATACTCCTTTATCTCTTTTCATCATGTACCCAAGATAAGCTTTTGCAATTGAAAGTTTTATATCACTTTTCAGTTGACCTATATTATTAGGACACTCATAAAGCAATAAAGCTTTCAAAGCATTTGAAGTGATCATAATATCAGTGTTAATAATAGCTGCTTCTTCTCTAAAGAAATTTTTAATAAGTTCAAATCTTTCTTCATATGTTCTTTCTGCTAAAGCTGGCAATTTAATCACCATTGGTATCCGCCTTATAAAAGTCCTAAGAAGAGTAGACTCAATATTTTCTGTTGTAGCGCATATTATTAAAACATTCGCTTTATGTTGTGTTTCAGATTCTCCAAGCCGTCTATAAAGTCCTTTATCAATCAGATAAAAAAGCATCTCTTGTCCTTCTGGTGGAAGTCTATGGACTTCATCAAGGAAAAGTATGCCACCATCTGCTTTTTCAACAAGGCCCATTCTATCCTTATCGGCACCTGTATACGCTCCTTTTTTCACTCCAAATAGTTGTGACATTAAAAGTTGCGGATTATTAGCATAGTCAGCACAGTTAAAAGTCACAAAAGGAGCGTTCCTTTTTATCCTTCCAATTTCTTTTGCGAAACTATACATGACCTCTGCAAACATGGATTTGCCTGTACCCGTCTCTCCAAGCAAAAGTGTATGAAGGCCATTGGGAGGATAAATTATAGCAGCTTTTGCTTGTTGTACGGCATTTTTAAGGCTTAAATTAGCTCCTATTATGCTGTCAAATACATCTTTCACTACCATATCACTTTCATCAGAAACCATATCAAGTTCTTTAACCTTATACAAAACTGGTTTGCCTTCAACTTTTATAACTTTTCCTTCTCTAAAAAGGGTATTTAAATCGCTGGAAGCATTTGTTCTTTGTATATTAAGGGCATGTGCAATTTCCATAGCTGAAACTCCAATTATTTCTCCTCTTTCAGCAAATTGCTTGCTACATAATTCTTTTACACAATTATAAACTTTATCAATTCTTTTCACATCACTCGCCCCCTTTACGATACATTTTATCATAAAAGACAAAAAAATAATACACTTTAAAACACTTAATTTTTATCTTTACTTAGAGTATCTACTTAAATTTACAACCACCTTAAAAAAAGATGAATAAAAATAAAAGCGCCCCAATGAGCGCTTTCAATCCGCAACATTTCCATCACCTTCGTAAAAACTCGCCCTATAACTTTACATTACACTTTACATCATTTTTACATAAATATGCCCTAAAATATCTCCTGCAAGGTCTATTTTGTCAGCACAGTTGCTTAAATGTCTGAAAATTTCCCTCATTTTTAAAATATATTTTACATCTTCTTCTTCAAACAGTTTCGCTAAATTTTTTCTATATAAATTCTCCACTTCATTTTCATATTTTTTAGCTTTTAATGCCTGTTTCATACCTTCTTTTTTATTTTTATTAAGATTGCACACTGATTTGTGGATAAGGTCAGTACTAAATTTTATAACAGTAACAATTTCCTGCAATTCTGATGTAGGTTGTAAATTATATATTTCCATCTCTTTAACTGTTGTATCAGCATAATCTAATATGTCATCAATAGCTTTTGACAGCTGAAAAATATCTTCTCTGTCAAAGGGAGTAATAAAGGTCTTATCAAGTTCATCTATTAGCTCCTGTCTTTTTCTGTCAGCTTCTTTCTCTATTTTATTTACTTCATGTCCATCTTCGATATTACCTGTTGTCATGTATTTCTCAAGAGCGCAAACTCCTTCAATAGTTAATTTTGACTGTTTTTCTAGTAATTTATAGAAATCTATTTCTTTAGAAAATAACCATTTAAATACATTCACTCTTTTCACCTCCCTCATAAAAGCTTACTCAAACCGTAAATCAAATAAGAGATTATAAAAGATACAGGAATTGTTATAAACCACGCCATAATTATTCCCCTAGCAAACTGCCACCTAACAGCAGTAGGTCTTTCTTTTGCCCCAATACCTAAAATTGAAGAATTAATTAACTGTGTACCGCTGATTGGTGCACCAATGATTGCTGCTATACTTACAACTAAAAGGGAAGAAAGCTGTGCATTAAAGGAATGAAAAGGCCTTACTCTGTATATTCCTGCTCCTACATTCTTGATTATTCTAAAACCTCCTAATATAAGTCCAAAAGAAATCATTAAAGCCGATATGTATTTTATGTTAAAAGGTACTTCAAAATTATGAGTTTGTCCCTTTATCATCATTAAAATAACGATTAAACCCATCCCTTTTTGGGCATCATTTGACCCCTGTCCTGCATTGAGAAAAAAGAGAGTAAAATATTGCAGTTTTTTAAGTATATTATTCACTGCCGGCGTTTGATTTTTCAATATTTCTGATAAAAAAAACGTTATTAAATATCCCGTAATAAATCCTATTATAGGAGACAGAAACAAAGGAAGAATAGCTCTAAATAGTATACCTTGTACATTTATTGAGTTAAAACCGTATTCTAAGACAAAAGGTCCTAACATTCCGCCAATTAACGCATGAGAAGAACTAGAAGGTATTCCAAAATACCAGGTAATAAAGTTCCATATCATGGCACCAATTAAACCGCATAATATCAACAGACTGATATTGTAACCGCTTTTAAATAAATACTCATATTTTACAATATCCTTTGCCACTGTCTTACTGACATTAGTACTTATTATTGCTGTACCCAAAAATTGTGCAACAGCCGCGAGAATAAAAGCTTTTTTTGCATCTATAGACCTTGAAAATATAATAGTAGCAACAAGATTTCCTTCGTCGTGAAAACCAGTTACAAATATATAAAAAAATATTACTATAACTGCAATAAAATAAAAATCCATGACATCACCTCGAGTAAAAAAGCCATATTTAACTTTTATTTTATGCACAAATACTTAAAACAATTATATAAGTTATTTATATATACTTCAAATTTTTGAAAAACAAAAAGCATGTTTTAAAATTTTCCGCAATTGAGAACATGCTTTTTCTACAATACATATAAATATTTTTTATGAACAAAATAAATATGAGAAACTTCAAAATTAGGAGTGAGATTTATGGCAAAGGAAAATGATAAATACACAAAACCTCCAAAGCCGGATGACCGCTCAGACAATGTAGAAAAATTACAACAAATGATACACGATACTATAGAAAATTATAGAGAAGCAGAAGATTACTTAAAATTACACGCAGAAGAACTTTCTCCTGAAGAAATAGAAAGGATTAAACAGAAAAACAAAAATAGGCTCACAAGTATACAAAACATGAGAGAAGAAATAATAGATGAAGTACACGACAACGACAAAAAGCAAGTATAAAGAGGCGGATTACGCCTCTTTATACAATTTATTTAATTCAATGGCAATTTTAGCACCTACATGGGTATTATTTTTGACAAGTTCAATATTAGCTTTTAAACTTTCACCTTGTGTCAAATCTTTTATTTTATCCAACAAAAAAGGTGTTATTTCTTTACCTTTTATATTTCGCTTTTCTGCCTCATAAAGAGCATCTTCTATAGCTTTATCTATATAAGCTTTATCCAAGGCATATTCTTCTGGAATAGGATTTGCAATTAAAATTCCACCTTTGAGGCCTAAATCCCATTTTGTCTTTATAATTTTTGCAGCCTCTATTTCGTCATCAACTTTATAATCAACTTTAAGTCCGCTTTCTCTTGTATAAAAAGCTGGAAACTCTGAAGTTTTAAACCCTACCACAGGAACCCCAAAGGTTTCAAGGTATTCAAGAGTGCGAGGAAGGTCAAGTATTGCCTTTGCACCTGCGCATACAACTGCTACGTCTGTATTTGCAAGTTCTTGTAAATCAGCTGATATATCAAATGTTTGTTCTGCTCCTCTGTGGACACCTCCTATACCTCCTGTAACAAACACTTTTATGCCTGCAAGATTTGCACAAATCATTGTTGCGGAAACTGTAGTCGCTGCACTAAGTCCTTTTACTAAAACTACGGGTAAATCCCTTCTGCTAGCTTTTAATATTTCTTTTGAAGTTCCCATAAATTCGAGTTCTTCTTCGCTTAAACCAATTTTTATTCTTCCATTTATAATGGCAATTGTAGCAGGTATAGCTCCATGTTCTCTTACAATATTCTCCAAAGTTTTAGCCGTCTCAATATTTTCCGGATAAGGCATTCCGTGAGATATTATAGTGGACTCAAGTGCAACAACAGGTTTTCCTTCCTCCATTGCTTCTTTAACTTCTTTTGACATATCAATGAAATTATTCATTTTACAATCTCCTTTACTATATTTTTTAATTGATTTTCATTTAAAAATGGATTTACTGTATAAGGTGAGGATATTGTAAGAGATGCCGCAGCAAGACCAAGTTTTGCCGATACATCCAGAGGATAGCTATTAAAAATACCATAGACCAAGCCAGCCGTCAAAGCATCTCCTGCACCTGTAGCATCAACAATTTCGGCTTGATATGGTTCTATAAATTTTTCAACTTCTTCTGAAGAAATATATACCCCTCTTTCTCCTAAAGTTACTATGACATTTTTGACACCTTTTTGTCTTAAATATTTAACTGCTTTTTTCATATCCTCATCATTTGCTATTTTAACTCCAGATATCGATTCAAGTTCTTCTTTATTTGGAGTTACATAATCGATTTTGTCAAGTACACCTATTAATTTTTTTGCTTTGTCGATGGAAACGGGCTCTGCCACTACAGGAATATTATTATTGTAGCAAAGCTCCACAATATATTTGATGCTGTCTTTGGGAATATTTGTATCAAAAACTACAATCTCACTATTTTTTATAACTTCCATCTTGGACTCAAGATATTGTATATTTAACTCTTCTAAAATGTCCATTCCCGAAAGAGCCACATCCATATCACCAATTGCATTAAGAATGGCAAGATATATACCTGTACGCCTTGTATTTGAAATTACAATCTGTTCAACATTTACCCCTGCTTGCCTTGTCTCCTCAAGAAGCCTTCTTCCTTCATCATCATTACCCACAACGCTCAAAAGTGTAACAGGTAAGCTAAGCTGTGCAAGGTTGTGAGCAATATTTCTTCCTACACCGCCAGGTGCTATGTTTATGTGTCCCGGATTTGAAGTATGCTGCTTAAGCTCTGAATAGGGTTTACCTTTTATATCTATATTTGCTCCTCCAATTACAGTAATACCTTTAAAGTCCCTCACCACATAGCCTCTTCCTAATATAAAGCCCTTTTTCATGAGGTTTGCTATGTGCCCTGCAACAGCTGACCTGCTTATACCCATAAGTTGTGCTAATTCTTCTTGAGAAATCATTGGATTTTTCTTTATAAATCTTAATATCTCTTTTTCCCTCTGTGTCAATGCCACATCAATACACTCCTAAACAATTATTTGTTTATCAAACATTTGCAAGTATATTATATCACAAAAACGCAAATAAAAAAACTGCTTATTTTAAAAAGCAGTAAAAACATTATTATCCAGAAAGCATACCAATCTACTTAATAATATATGATAAAATCACATAGCTAACAATACCCACAACAACAGGTGTAAATAATTTTCTCGTAAAATACGCGGCTATAAATGTCGGTATTGCTGAAAGTAAATATATATTTGACAAATCTAGGAATAACCTTCCATCCTTAATGAAAATTACTGGAAATAAAAGAGCTGAAAGAACTGCCACAGGCACATACTCAAGAAATGACTTTACAGTCTGAGGAAGTTCTATTTTAGTTAAGCCATAAACAGGCATAAATCGTGGAATATATGTAACTAAAAACATTCCAATAACACTTATTATAAATTTCGTACCCATTTGTCAAGCAATACCCCCATTCCTGCACCTATTAATGCAGCTACAATGACATTTGTATTTCCTGGTAATATAAACATCAAAGTTATAGACAGCAAACCCGAAAATATACTTATAAAAACTTTTTTATACCCTGATATTTGCATGAGTAGCAATGCAATATACATTGCGGGAAGTGCAAAATCAAGCCCTACGTTTATAGAGCCTCCTATCAAACTTCCTGATACAGCACCTAAAAATGAAGCAAATACCCAGGCAGTATACGAGGTTAAAAATAGTTGGTAGAAATAACCTTCAGTATATTCAGAGTTAGTTTGCAAATCTGTAATCGCAACAGCATATGTCTCATCAGTAATAAAAAAAGATAATATTGGTATATGTTTCCTCGATATGTACTTCATATACTGCGATAGTGATGTACTATATAAAAAGTGCCTCAAATTCACTATAAATATTGTAGATACCAATGTAACGATACTTGCCCCTGCACTAAGCAAACTTATAGCAATAAATTGTGCTGAACCCGCATATACAAAAAGAGACAATGCCATCACTTGTGAAATAGTAAAACCGCTTTTCACGCCAACTAGTCCATAAGCAAAACCTATTGGCAAATATCCTAACACAATAGGTAGTGCACTTTTAACTCCATTTATACTCTTTTTAACATCACTATCTACTATCATAATTTACTCCCTCACCATCACTAAAAATATTTATTTAAAAGCAGGAGCACGCCTCCTGCTTTTAATTATTTCACAACAATATTTACAAGCCTGTTTTTGACGACTATAACCTTCTTTATCTCTTTTCCATCCACATATGCTTTTACATTTTTATCTGAAAGAGCAAGCTTTTCTACTTCTTCGTCAGTAGCATTTGAAGGAACTTCAAGTCTCCCCCTCACCTTGCCATTTACCTGGACAGCTATCTCTACAATATCTTTTTGTAGAGCCTTTTCATCCCACTCAGGCCACTTCTGATTGAAAACAGAGTATTCATAACCCAGCCTTTCCCACATCTCTTCAGAGAAATGGGGCACAAAAGGCGCCAAGATTTTTACAAAATCTCTTACCACATCTTCATAAAATTTCATGTTCTTTACTTCAACCTCATTTTCATATTTATACAAAGCATTTACAAGTTCCATTATTCTCGCTATAGCAGTGTTGAATTCAAATTTATCGGCATCCAATGTCACGTGTTTTATAGTGTAATGTCTCACATAGTTCAATTCTTTTTCCGCATCTCCCATTTCTTCTTTTGTCTTTCCTGGATTTTGTCTAGTCTCAATAAATTTATCTATAAACCTCTCCACTCTATTGACAAATCTGGAAATTGCCTTAATACCATCATCATTCCATGGCCCACCTTCAGAATAAGCAAATCCAAACATCAGATAGAGCCTAAATACATCAGAACCGTATTCTTTAATGTATTCGTCAGGCGAGATGACATTTCCTCTAGATTTACTCATTCTGGTTCCATCAGGTCCCAATATTGTGCCTTGGTGGACTAATGATTTAAAAGGTTCATCAAAGTCAAGATATCCCAAGTCTCTTAAGGCTTTTGTGACAAACCTTGCGTACAAAAGATGCATTGTCGCGTGCTCTGCTCCACCTACGTACTTGTCAACAGGCAACATTTTATTTATCCATTCTTTATTGAAAGGCTCTTTGTCGTTTTTGTTATCGGGATATCTCAAAAAGTACCACGAAGAATCCACAAAAGTATCAAGAGTATCGGGGTCTCTTAACGCTTTGCCTCCACATTTTGGACAAGTAACGTTCATAAAGCCTTCATGCTTTTTAAGTGGAGACTCACCTGTTGGAGCAAATTCCACATCATAAGGAAGTAACACTGGCAAATCTTCTTCTGGGACAGGGACTATGCCACAACGTTCACAGTGAATTACAGGTATTGGAGCTCCCCAGTATCTCTGCCTTGAAACAAGCCAGTCTCTCAATCTGTAATTAACCTTAAAAGAAGCTCTACCTTCTTGTTGCAATTTCTCTACAATCTTTATCCTTGCCTCTTCTGATTTTATACCTGTAAATTCTCCACTGTTTATAAGCACTCCATACTCAACAAAGGGTAGACTGTCGTCCACATCTCCAATTCCTTTTATCACTCTTTTTATAGGAAGGTTGTATTTTGTTGCAAATTCATAATCTCTTTCATCATGGGCAGGAACAGCCATGACACAACCTGTTCCATATGTTGCAAGGACATAGTCTGCTATCCAAATAGGGAGTTTCTCTCCCGTCAGAGGATGAATCGCGTATGCTCCTGTAGATACTCCTGTCTTTTCTTTTTCAGTAGACAACCTTTCAATTTCACTTTGTTTTCTCGCGTATTCTTTATACTCCTCAACAGCTTGTTTATATTCATCTGTAGTAATTAAATCCACAATCTCATGTTCTGGAGCGATAACTACATACGTCGCTCCATATAACGTATCAGCCCTTGTTGTAAACACCTTAAATGTCAGGTCTTTGCCGTCAACTTTAAATTCTATCTCTGCCCCATCCGACTTTCCAATCCAATTTCTCTGCATTATTTTTGTCTTTTCAGGCCAATCAAGTTCATCCAGTTTTTCAAGGAGTTCTTCTGCATAAGCAGTTATCTTGAAAAACCACTGAGTCAAATCTTTCTTTGTAACTTCAGTACCGCACCTTTCACATTTTCCATCTATAACTTGCTCGTTTGCAAGAACAGTTTGACAGCTTGGGCACCAATTCACTGGAGCTTTCTTCCTATAGGCAAGGCCTGCCTCAAAAAGCTTAAGGAAAATCCACTGTGTCCATTTATAATAGTCCGGCAAGCAAGTTATTACTTCATAGTCCCAATCAAAAGTTGCCCCCATTTCTCTTAACTGCTTTTCCATCGTTTTTATATTTTCCATAGTTGAATCATAAGGATGTATTCCCGTCTTTATAGCATAGTTTTCTGCAGGAAGTCCAAAAGCGTCAAATCCCATCGGATGAAAAACTTCATATCCCTGCATCCTTTTAAGTCTTGCCCATGAATCTGTAGGACCATAATTGTACCAGTGCCCTACGTGAAGTTTAGCACCTGATGGATAAGAAAACATCTCTAAACAGTAAAGTTTTTTGTCCACATTTTCAGGATTAAACTTGTATAACTTTGTTTCTTCCCATTTTCTTTGCCACTTTCTATCGACTTCAACAGAATACGCCATATATTTCACCTCTAACTTAATTTTAATTTTATTAAAAAAAGCCCTTCATCTCATAAGAGACGAAAGAGCTACTCTTCCGTGGTACCACTCTTTTTGGCGCAAAAGCGCCCTCTCAAACCTGTAACGGCGGTAACCGTGCATACCTACTAAACTTCGGTATACCTACTCCGTGGCGAGTTTCAGCAGGAGAAGCTACCGTTTTGCACCAACCAACGGCTCTCTGAAAGCTTATCATGCTTACTACTCCACATCATCGTATTTACAAATAGATTTGTACATTATTTTATTACAAAAGAAAAATAAATGCAATATCCTTTTAAACAATATTATTATAAATCAGACACAAGTTGATGGTACTTAGTAAAAAAGTTTCTATAGGTGAGAAAAGTAACACTAAAGCAAGAAATCGAAACTGTTGATGCCAGCATAAAAGTAACCATTATCTGGTACTTAACTGCATTAATAGGGTCTACCCCTCCTAATATTAAACCAGTCATCATTCCTGGAAGTTGCACGATGCCAAGAGTTTTCATGCTGTCAACTGTAGGAATCATTCCCGTCTTTATCGCAGTCTTTATCACTTTTTGCGCTGCTTGCCTTGAAGTTGCGCCAAGTGACAAATACGCCTCTATTTCCTGCGACCTATTTTTTATTTCATCTTTTAGCCTTGAAACAGCAAGCCCCGATGCCACCATTGCATTACCTATTATCATTCCTGACACAGGTATAACTTCCTGGGGTCTAAAATGTATATTCCCAAACAAAATGAGCAGAGAAATTGTAATCGCGGCACTTAAGGCAATTGAAAAAGTGATAAAATAAAAAACATTCGGTATGCCCTTCCCTCTCTTTGAAGCATTATTTCCAGCAACTACTATCATTAAAGCCACCATTGCCAAGGTAAATAAAGCATTATTTGCAGCAAATATATAGTGTAAAATGTATCCCACTATTGTAAGCTGCACAACCGCTCTTATAGTACCTATAACTATTTCCTTTTCAATCCCCAGCTTTTGGTAACAAGAAACAAAAATTGATATTAGCACAAGACTTGACGCCAATGTCAAAGACAATACACTCATTTAACTTCCTCCTTTAACTTACCTTGTATAAACAATTTTGTAATTTCATTTTGGGGATTTGTAAAAAAATCATAAGTTTTAGCATATTCTATTAATTGCCCTTTGTTAAGCAGTGCTGTGTAATCTCCAATGCGCTTAGCCTGTTCCATGTTGTGAGTTATCCAAATAATCGTCAAATTCATTTTTTCTTTTAGGTTAAATATCAATTTCTCTACTATTTCTGTAGAAGTAGGGTCAAGGGCTGAAGTAGGTTCATCAAGTAAAAGAGCTTCAGGATTATTTGCAAGAGTTCTCGCTATAGAAACTCTTTGCTGTTCCCCTCCTGATAAATTTTTCACATCTTTTGTAGCATACTCATTATTCAATCCTACAATGCTCAAATAATACTCCACGTTTACATTTTTTTCGCCTTTAAGCATTGGACCATACTCAATATTCTCTTTTACTGTTCCTTCAAAAAGATGAGGCTGCTGAAAAACCATTCCAATTCTTCTTCTTAAGTCTATCACATCTATTGTTTTAATATCCACGTCGTCTATTAAAATACTGCCATGGGTTGGATCTATCAATCGGTTTATCAGTTTAATCAACGTGGATTTTCCAGCTCCAGAAGGGCCGACAATAGTATGTATTGCTCCACCTTCAAATTTTACAGAAATGTTTTTTAATATCTTATTTCCAAAACGATTGTAGCTTACATCTTTAAATTCTATTTCATTCACATAAATCACCTCTATTGTAACAATTGTTACATTTATATCTAAATTGTATCCTTTCTTTGTGCGAAAGTCAACAGAGTCAAAAATTTCTTTGGAACGTTGATATTTATTTGACATTCTTCTTCTAAAGTAATAAAATATAATTGACAATAAGAGGAAAGGAGGCGATTTGTGTGAATACAAAATTTATAACGAGAACAGCTATCCTATTAGCTATTACTTTAATATTTCAGTTTTTAAAAATGCCTCAACTAATAACAGGCTCCCTCGTAAACGCTATGCTTCTAATTGCCGCTGGTACTGTTGGAATGTGGTCAGGAATTATAATAGGACTTTTAACACCGGTAATTGCATTTTTAGTAGGCATAATGGGATTTCCTCTCATGATTCCTTTTATAATGGTAGGTAATGGATTATATGTAATACTTTTTTCAACGCAAAAAAACAAAGTAATAGGAATGATAGTAGGTGCTGTAGTTAAATTTATATGGCTGGCCCTATCAGTAAAATATATAATGCAGCTGTTCAATGTAAAAGTTCCCTTAAAAATTGTCCAGGCTTTTACCTTCCCACAGCTTATAACAGCACTCATAGGAGGTATTGTTGCACTCATAATAACAGCATTTCTCCAAAACTACTTTAAAACAGCAAAAGAAGGATAACAAAAAATAAGGGGAGAAAATGCTCCCCTTGTTTGCTTCAATTATATAACAGAGTTTGACCATCTGCCACATCTATCTCCTGTCATCGCTATTACTTTGCCGTTTGCTTTAATTTGTATTATTTCACATTCGTTAGGACAAGCTTTGCAAATAAAGCTCGTCGTTTCAAACTTCTCCTTTGAAACCTCAAATCCCTTAAACTTTGTAGTTTTTCCTGTCCGTTTCATTTCATCTTTTGCCAACATCGCTATTCCTATTGCTCCCATGATGTCATAATACTTTGGCACAATTACCTCATGTCCTACTTCTTCTTCAAACGCCTTTTTTATCGCAATATTTGCCGCCACACCGCCTTGGAATACAAAAACCGGCTTCAATTTTCTCCCTCTTACAAGATTGTTCATATAATTTCTCACTAAGGCCTTTGAAAGGCCTTTCAATATCTCCGCTTTGCTAAACCCGTATTGCTGTTTCGATATCATATCAGATTCTGCAAAGACTGTGCATCTACCTGCAATTCTCACATCTCGCTTTGCAGTCAATGCAATTTCACCAAATTCCTCAATCTTTATCCCCAGCCTTTGTGCTTGATGGTCAAGGAATGACCCTGTACCAGCAGCACAAACCGTATTCATAGCAAAGTCGTTATCGTACCATCATTTATAATAATAAGTTTAGAATCCTGGCCGCCAATTTCAAAAATAGTACTAACATCTGGATGAAACTGCAATGTAGCAGTAGCATGGGCAGTTATCTCATTTTTTATTACATCTGCACCAAGGATGTACCCAAGAAGCTGTCTACCACTTCCCGTTACTCCAACACCACCTATTTCTTTAGTTGCCAATTCATTGTGTAATTTTGCTAGTTCATCCTTTACAGTATCAATTGGTTGCCCAACATTTCTTACGTACGAATTGAATAATACCTCATTATTTTCATCAATTGCTACAACCTTTATACTTACTGATCCTACATCAACACCAATATATATTTTCTCCACTTTTGTCTACCTCGCTATCCTTTTTCTGTGTTTTTTTAGTTTTATTACATCTAAAAAAGCTTCTATTCTCGTTAATACATTGGCAATAGCCATTTGCTCATCTACAGAAAGTGACAAAATTGGATAGTCATATTCTCTCATTATTTTATCTATCACACTTTGAGAAACAAGTTCTGGTAAACATCCAAAAGGTTTCAAGTGAATGACTCCATCAAATCCTCTTTCCATAAAATCAATTATTGCGCCTACAGACTGTTTCGCATGCCCACCAATTATTATCTCTATGTATTTCTCACCTTTTTTCAATATTTGATGTTCTTTCTCTTTGTAAAAAGGCAAAGGTATTAAATTAAAATCAATCCATTCGGAAATGTAATGAGACCTTTCCACTTCTGCGCCATAAGCATTTAAAACTTCTTCTATATTACCATTTATTGAAGGCTCCATCACAACATATATTTCTCCTACTATTCCAATCTTTATCTTTTCTTCTTCCGGTACTTCACAAATCTTTATACTATTTAACCTCTCGATCGCCTTTTTTTCTACCCTCTTTACATCTTCAGAAGATTCTATTTTCCTATATTCTTCTGTAATTTCATGCCATACTTTAGTAAACTCTTTATTACACTCATAAGCCCTCTTCGTTTCTACAATTTTCTCTACCTTATCCATTGATTTTGCCATATCATATACAATTTTTACCGTTTTAATAACCTGCCGCCATGAATTATTTCCTTTTATCTTTTTTACATTTTCCAAAAAAGTTTTCCAATCTCTTTTCGGCTCATCAAATATTATAAATTCTACATCATAACCCATGTTTTGAAGTATTTTTTTCTGAGCCTCTCCATAATAACCAGCCCTGCAGGGACCATTCCCACCAGAAGTCACTATAGTATCCGCTCCTAATTCTAAAGCCTCAAGATAAGTCCCTAAAATAACCTTTAAAGGAAAACAAGCAAATTCAGGACTATATTTTACACCGTAATTTATCGTTCTTTGAGATGGCCGCGGTGGCGTTATAACTTCGTGACCAAGCAAACTAAATAATTTTTCATACATATAAGGAGAACCCATATAAGGAAATGTTATCTTCACTTAAATCACGCCTTCCACAGATTTTTCAGCTTTATATTTTTTAATCCTTATGAGGTCCGTAAATGCCTCAACTCGTGTAATTACGTGGCTTTCACCAGTTTGCTCATCAATTCTTAAAGTCATAAAAGGTTTTTTGTGTTTTTCAGAATCTATAGTTAAAAAAGGCTCAAGAATTGAATCAGGACCGCATCCAAAGGCAGTAATATGAATAATACCATCAATGTCATCTCTTTCCATAAACTCATAAGCTGTACCTAAGAGCATATTAGTAAATTCCCAAAACATATTTTTTTTAAATTTTTTCAATTGACGTTGTATTATCCTTTCTTCCATCATATCAAAAGTCACAACTTTTATGTTGAGCTTGCGAAAAACATTAAGCAAGTCCATATTGACAAATCTATCATAAACATTATATACATAACCAATTAGACCTATTGTAATATCGCCATCATATTTTTTTGGTTTATCACTCGTCAAAAGCTCATTTATATCATATCCTTGCTTATTCAAAGCTCTAAACTCAAGCCATTTGTCTCGGGCTTTCTTTAAAGCATTTTTTAAATCTTTTCTACTCACACCCAATTTATCGATAAAAACTGTATAATTGTGAAACTCTGATATGTCAGTACTTTTTGACACTATGTTATGAGTCAAAATTTTATTCTCAATGCCATCAAAAAGACCTTTTATCATGTCAGGCAACCCCATAAATTTAGGGCACATAAATATACCTTTCCTTAAGCTTACAAACCTAGGAATATATATGTAATCAACACTCTTATCCAGCAAATTTAAAACATGTCCTGTATATACCTTCATAGGTACACATATTTCCGCAACTGCTTCTTTTACCCCTATGTCTAAAATACTTTTTGAAGTATCGTCAGAGGTGACCACTTCAAAACCAAGGCTTTCGAAAAGAGTTTTCCAGAATGGATAATAAAAATAATACATTAAAGCTTTTGGAATACCTATTTTCATTATTTGCTCTCCTCTCCTCCAAGTACATCATATATCATATTTTACACTACTTCAATCACTTTTTTCTATTGCTTTTACAAAAATTTCTATGCTTTTTTTAACAAATTCTCTATCGCTAAAGCCAATTAGCTTGTTACCATAGGAGGCATTCATTAAAACAAAACCGAAATTCAATGATATAAAAGCAAAGGCTAAAAGTTCAAAATCATCAGTATTTAATAATCCCTTCTCATACATTTTTTCAAAATACTTTATCAAAACTTCTTTAAAGCCTTTTGGAATCCTGATCAGATATTCTTTTACCTCCTCAAAAATCTCTGGACTTCTCAATCCTATCATGATTTTCGCTTTTTCTTCTGTAAAATTTTTATGATATTCATGAGCAAGCATGAGTAGGTCTTCTTTTAAATTACCAGTACAATTGTCTAATATTCTTTCATCTACAGGCTTTAATAATTCCAGCTCTTTTAATGCATAAAGCACTATATCTTTTTTGCTTCCAAAACATCTAAAAATTGTAACTTCATTTACTCCTGCCTCTTCTGCAATATTTCTTGTAGTTGTAGACTTATATCCTTTTTCAGAAATTAGTTTTAAAGTAGACATAACTATCTTTTCCTTCACCGAATCGCCCATTAAAACACCTCACAATATGTATGCAAGTAATTGCTTGCATACATATTATAACATATCTTTGTCATAAAACAAAAAGCAAAATTGCTCTTTTAAAAAGCAAAGATTTTTATTAAAAAAATTGGCCATACGGCCAGATAGTTACTTTATTTAACTTTCACAGGTGGAACTAACAATTTCCCGTTAAGTGTACAGCTTTCTTTATTTCCTCAATAACCTGCTGTGTATTCATGTTTCTTATTTCGATTCCAATATGCTTATCTCTAGGAAAGCCTACATCATCAAAAGCATCTCTGTACATTTTCCTCTGCATTGTAGGATCACAGGCAGCAACATAAAGTTCATCTATTTGTGCTCCTCTTAATAATTCCCTTAAATACCTATCTCCATCATCTGCACAAAGTTGAGGATGTAATCCTACCCATTCAAAAATGTCTTCTCTTCATTGGTCTTTTTCATAATAAGCTCACATTTTGTTCAACCTTTCTGCTACTTTAACTAAATACTCTTTAAAAAACTCTTCTTCATAACTTAAAAGTTGGGTATCGACGTTTTCTATAGTATCCGTATGCCAGTGGTAGTTACCTAGTCTTCCTTTTTCATCTTTTGCAAGAAACGCTATTGCATCAAATCCAGCAGCCATTGCTGGAAGAGCATCTGTAGGAAGGAGCAAATTTTTCATTTTTTGAACTTTTCCGTCACGACCTTTTGCCATCTCCTCTGCTATATCAAGTAACATTTTCCCGGCTCTTTTATAAAATATCATTCCTTCCCCCTCAAGGTATGTAACTTTACCAGTTCCAAGATTATCAAGTATGATGAATTTGGTCTCTTTAGAAAGTTTTTTACGGTATTCCCTTATGAAATTTTTCATTCCTCTTTCCCCTGTCTCTTCACTGCCAGTAAATAAAAATACCATGTCAACATTATCAGGAAACTTGTCTTTATGGTTTATATAGTAATTTGCCAATGCTAAAGTTAAAGCTACCCCTGTGCCATTGTCATTTGCCCCTTGTATATACCTACCCGTTACTTCACATATAGCCATAAAAATTATATTTGCAAAAACAATAATAAGTCCAATACGCAATATTGCAGAAGCTATAACTAAATTGAAAATATTAAACAAAATTCCAATTGGAATAAGTCCAAATCCTATATATGAAATGTTGTAAATTGCACTTAGTTTGTCGACAATTTTAGGATGAAACATTATACTGCCTCTTTGCGTATCATAATGGGCTGATACAATTATTCTTTTGCTGCGGCTTTCATCAAAACTTGTAAAAACATTTTCGGATAAATGCCTAGGCATTATACTTGTTTCAACTGGCTTACCACTTACTTCTAATAACAAAAGACTTATCGCAAATAAACTGAGTAAAAATGCTGCTATTTCTAAAGGTCCGCCGTACATCAATGAGAAAAAGCCGCAAATAAACAGCAAAACACCCACTTGTAAAGAAAGCATATATAGATTGTCTCTTGTAGTTTTAAAAGTCCGTTTCTCAGCTTTATACCCCATCCTCTTCAATTCCTGCAAAATATACTCCGCGGCTTGCCTTTCATTTTTTGTCGCAGAGCCCCTGTGTTCAAACTTAGTCAATTCCTTTAAATAGTCAATGCTCTTCAAATTAAAAGCCCCCTCTCAGTAAAACTATTTATTGCGATACTTATATACGTAACCATCTGCAGAATATATGTACAAGTTCGAACCATCCTCCGTAATAGCAATATCATAAATACCGCTTTTATGATAATAACTATATAAAGTATTTCCTTGCTTGTCGTACATAGTTATTTTATTAGCATTGTTTATGGTATTGTCATATTCTTGAGATAAAATTACTATATAATTTCCATCAGGTGTCATAACTGCTTTTTTAACTTTCCAACTAGAAGTTATAGTTTTTGTCATATTAAAATTGTTAAAAAATGTAATATAATATTCTTTATAATCTTTGCTGAAAGATATTAGAACCGCTGCTTTCCCATCTTTAGACATTAAAGCTTGTTGTATAACTCCTTTTTTTGTATAGTTTTCACTTAAAAGTGCCTTTTCTCTATTATAAAATCCAATACTACCGTCAAAACCTAAGAGTAAAAACGCTTTTCCATCCTCTGAAGCTGTTATAAAAGGTTCATTGCTTTTCATGTCTTTATTATAAAAAACTTTGCCGCTAAAATCCATCGCTAAAATTCCAGAAGAATTACCATCATCAAAAGAGGCAGTTACTATATCTTTATTTATAGATAAGTCATAAACAAAAGTAGATTTTATTTTTTGCTCCCATATCATATACCCTTTATCATTAAAAAAATCAATAAAAGAGCCATATTCCTCATTTTCAGGCGTTGATACTGCATAGGAAAAATATTCTCCATCAGGAGATACAGAAACGGAAGTTACTTCGTGCCCTTTTATTATGTATTTGTGGGAAATCACCATGCCTGACTTATCATAAACTATCACTTCACTGCCTTTTTCATCTTCTATGACTAAAGCAATTAACTCTCCATTGCGAGATAAATCCAAAAATTTGATAGGTTTACTTGTACCTACCATCCAAAGCTGATTGCCATTTTTTGTCGCCTTTATCAAATTAGTATTTTTAGCTATATAAATATTTTCTAATTCATCCGTAAATATAAAAGCATTTTCTCCTTCAATGTCTTCATTTAATAACCTTTTCCAGACAAACTCAGGATATTTTCCGTTTATAGGGCGAGGTATAATGTCTATTTTCCCATTGTGATAGTCATATACTGATATAGATTTAGAAGACTGTGCCATAATTCTTTTGCCATCTGGAGAAAATTTAAGCATTGCTATAGTATCATAGACTTTGGCAGTCCAAATCATATTTTCACTTTCATCCATGACCCCTATGTAATCTTTAGTTTTCGCGTTAGGAATTGTTGTGCCATTTATAGCAAAATAAGTATTATTCCCTTCAAAACGCACATCATTTATAAGTCCGTAATTTACTACAATATAGTCTACAAGCTTTCCACAACTATCATAAATCTTAGAAACTCCATAATTGCCTATAACAAACTTAGTAGCATCTTTATTAGTGTAAAACCTCTCTGCTATCTTTGGGATCTCTGTTTTGTCGCCATTTAATTTTTCTATATAAAGTTTTTTGTCAAAATAACTGGAAAATAAAATTGTATTGCCATCAGCAGATAATAAAGCCGAAATTTTTGTCATGCCAGAAGTTCCTTCTACCTTTGATGGGCTGAGCGGCATCTTTATTCTTTTTATCATTTTCCCATTTCTATTATACACATAAATGTTATATTGTAGCAAATCACTTGAGGAAAGATAAGGAACGTCATTTTCTTTCTCTTTCATCAAATTATTGTTGTTATTTCTATTGCTTAAATCAATAAACAAAAATTTTTCGCTATTATTGCTAAAATTTTCAAGTTTCGGTATTACATGATTTATCTTTTTGACAATTTTATTTTGATTGAACAATATTAATTCGCCATCAGCTGGATAATTATCCTTATAGTATACATTGGAAATAACAACAGCTTCTCCATCAGGAGACACCATAGCATCTAACACATTCTTTTGATAATCAATCTTTTTAGACTCCACATTATAATTTAAAATTTCAGTTAACTTATCATCATAAAGTGCTATTTCCGTTTCTCCTTTTTTAACCACAAATTTATTTAAAGAGGTATTTAATATTCTATAATCTGCTTTTGTCCGCAAAAGTTTTTCTTCAATCATTTTATCTTTGTCATAACTTCTCAAATATATGTTGCCATCTTTATACACTAAAGTAACGATTTCATCTTCTGATATAAATGTCGTATCAAAAAATCTTTCTCCATTACTTTGAATTGTCCACAAAGGCACATTGCCGTCTTGTAAGGCGGCATTTGCAATATTTTTCGGAGGTTTTATAGCTTCCCCTGGGATTTTTAAATTGTCACACCCTGATAAAAATAACACTAAAACCATCATTAATAAAACAATCTTTTTCAATTTAACTCCTCCAACTATATCTTAATTTAATAATAGCACATTTTATAAAAAAAGCATACTTGAAAGCTATGCTTTCAAGTATGCTTTTTTCTCATGGTATTGGATTTGTTGTGGAAGGAGGGTTATTACTAGGCGGACTAGTTTGAGAATTACCATTGTTAGGAGGCGGATTGGTCGTTTCTCCTCCAGGAGGTTGCTCTGTACCACCGTTATTAGCGGGCGGTGGTTGAGTATTATCCCCTGGAGCATCACCATTATCAGAATTCTGTGGTGGCGGAACAGTATCATCGTATTCTTTTGGAACCACATATTTTCCATCTAGTGCAACTGCATTCTGCGCTGGTGTTCTACCTGGTGGATCTATAAACACAGCATCTTTTACCAAATCAGGAGGAGTTAAATCCGTTGCTAGTTTACCATTTTGAGAATTTATTTTTGCTGTAACATGAACAGTGCAATAAGTTGTGGGTTGAGTACCCTGTGCAAAAATTTCAGTATAGGTTCTGTCACCTCTAGGATCCAAATGACACAAATCTGTAGGAAGTTCTCCTGAATCGCGACATACTGTTACAGAAATAATTCCTGGTGGCCTTACAAAATCTTTATATGGTAAATTTTTGTGTATCTGCATCATCACTGTTTTCCAAAATATTGCTGGATAAGAACCTCCTGTAACTCCTTTACCACCATATATCATTGCTATATTCTCCCCGGTTCCCATCCACACTGAAGCCGAATAATAAGGGGTAAACCCTGCAAACCAGGCATCATAATAGTTTTCATTTGTACCAGTTTTCCCTGCAACAGGCATATTAGGAAGTCTTGCATTCGTACCCGTCCCTCCAGGTTTTACAACCTCCTGCATCATATTTGTTAATATATAAGCATTTTGCGGACTTAAAACTATATGCTGGGAAGGTTTATTTTCTAAAATTACATTCCCTTCTGAGTCAGTAACCTTTGTAAATGTAATAGGAGATGTGTAAACTCCTCCATTTGCAATCGCTCCATAAGCAGCGGCCATTTGAAGTGGGGTAACTTCTCCACCTGCTCCAAGGGAAAGGGCAGCTGGTGATTTTTCAATTCTTTCCGTTATGTCAAGCCCAAATTTTTTGCCATATTCTGCAGCAGTATTAAGCCCTATCATCTCGACAACTATCCTTACAGCAGGTATATTTTGGGATACTTTTAAAGCTTCTCTGAAGGTCATAAGACCTTTATAAGTATTTCTACTATAATTGTGAGGCTCCCAATTCCACTGTTTGTAATAAACAGGAACATCATCAACAACTGTAGCAGCTGTATAGCCTTTCTCCAATGCTGGTCCATAAACTGTAATAGGCTTTATTGAAGAACCAGGTGGTCTGCCACCTGTAGTTGCATAATTGAAAACTCTTACTTTGCCCTGAGTTTCGTCAGTTTCTCTTCTCCCAACTATACCCTTAACTTCTCCTGTTCTCCAATCCATTACTACCATGGCACCTTGAACTATTCGAATGTTGCCTTCTTTATCTTTTAAATCAGCCGGAAAAAGTTTTGAGTTTTTGAAAGCTTCCTCCATAATATTTTGGATATTTACATCCATTGTCGTGTAAATTCTAAGACCACCATTGAATATTTTGTTCATAGCCTCTTCATACGATATGTTTAATTTTTGTGAAAGAGCATTAGCCACATCCTCTTTTACTTGATCTATGAAATATTTATGTTTATCGCTGACAACAGAATAATGTATATCAAACTCCAACTTTTCATTAATAGCCTCATCGTATTGTTCTTGTGTAATGTACCCTTGTTTAAGCATTTCTTTTAAAACAAGACGCTGCCTCTCTATTGCAGCTTCTTTGTTAGCTGCAGGCGAATACAAGGAAGGGTTCTTAGTTATACCAGCAATTAAAGCACTTTCTGCTAAATCTAACTCATTAACATGTTTGTTGAAATAAGCTCTTGCAGCTGCTTCCACTCCATATGCATTTACATTAGGTCCTCCAAGGTATATTGTGTTGAGATAAGCCTCTAGTATTTGTTCTTTTGAATATTTCTGTTCCAGTCTCCAAGCAAGAATCGCTTCTTTAATTTTTCTTGAAAGGGTTTTTTCACTGGAAAGCATGGTATTTTTTACAAGCTGTTGAGTTATAGTACTTGCACCTTCAACAGGTTTACCTCCCGCTTTAATATTTGCAATAAGAGCTCCAATGATTCTTTTTAGATCAATTCCTAAGTTATTTTGATAAAATCTTTGGTCCTCAATAGCAACGAAAGCATTTTGTAAATCTTTAGGTATTTGGTCTAATGGAACCCATATCCTATTACTTGCCCCAAACAAAGTTGCTACTTCTTCTCCGTTATCTGCATAAACAATAGAAGATTGGGCTTGCTTTGTTAAAGCTTCCTCAGATATCTCGGGAGTATCTTTAATTATTGTCCATACTTTAGCTCCAATAACCCCAGCAGCTGCAAATATTAGAATTATAAAAGTATATATGACAAATTTTATTATGTTTTTTGCCACGCTTTTCTTTTTAGTTTTATCCTTCTGTTTTCTCCTTTCACTTCGCTTTAAATTTGCGTTATTATCCATATTAAATCCCCCATATTAAAGTACTCTTCTGAAAGCATATAATGATTAATATAAATTATATCATAAATTCAGGCCATTTTTATGTCCAATTTGTAACAAATCATTAAAAATCCCATCAAAAAAGTCAGCCACTAATGACTGACTTTTTAAAAGCTTATTTTGCTAATTTATATATATTGATGACATCTTCCTTTCCTAACTTTATAAAATTACCAATTTTTTTGTTGCCGTTGTCTGTGCACTTATTTGCCATCTCTTCAAATCTGTCATCAGAAATGCCTGCTTCTTTGAGCGTAACAGGAAGACCAATCGCTTTAAAAAATTCTGTCATTCGTCTTATACCTTCTAATGCTATGTCTTCGAGGTTTTCATAAGCTAAATTCACATCCCATACTCTTACAGCAAATTGTACAAAGCGATTTATATCATGCTTGTATACGTACTTCATCCAGGCTGGAAAGATAATTGCAAGTCCTGCTCCATGGGCAATATCGTAAATAGCACTTAATTCATGTTCAATTTTATGGGAAGCCCAATCTCCTATCCTTCCTGTGCTTAGTAAATCATTGTGTGCAATGGTACCTGCCCACATAATTTCTGCCCTTGCATTATAATTTGTTGGGTCTTTTAGCACAATACGCACATTATTTATAACAGTTTTTAAAGTAGCCTCACAAAACCTATCAGTCAAATCAACACCTTTGACATTTGTAAAATATCTTTCCATGACGTGTGCCATAATATCTGCAACACCACAGGCCGTTTGATAATTTGGCAATGTATATGTAAGCTCTGGATTCATAATTGCAAACTTAGGTCTTATCAAGTCATGGTGAAATCCTCTTTTGTACCATCCGTTTTCATTTGTAATAACTGTAGCATCACTCGCTTCACTTCCTGTTGCAGGAATAGTTAAAATTACACCTACAGGTAAGGCCCTTTCAAGCTTCGCTTTTCCTACAAAAAAGTCCCACACATTGCCATCATAGGGTACACCCATTGCAATAGCCTTTGCAGTGTCAATGACACTTCCTCCACCAACAGCTAAGATAAAATCGATATTGTTTTCTCGGCATAATTTTATTCCTTCCTGCACAAGACCAAGCCTTGGATTAGGCTTTACACCTGACAGCTCTATAAACTCAATCCCAGCCTCTTTTAAAGAATCTACAACTTTATCATATAAACCAGTCTTCTTTATGCTTCCTCCCCCATAACAAAGCAGCACTTTACTGCTGTAATTTTTTACCTCTTCACCCACTTGATGTTCTGTTCCCTTACCAAAAATAATTTTTGTAGGGCTTGAAAAAACAAAGTTCTCCATAAAACCACTCCCCTGAAAGTTTTTTATCGTGTTGCCATATGTGAAGTTATCAAGATGTCAAAACACATTAATAAAAATGTCCTTTAGAAAATTATAACACAAAGGGAGAAAATAATGAAATATGAAAATAAGGAAATTTTTGTTAATAATTATAAATTGCAATCCTCAATTTTATCCGATGCATAGCAAACCATTCTTCCATAATCATTTTTTTAATTATATCGACGACTTGTTTTGCAAATTGTTTTGTATAAGACAAAGGGGATGGTTCCTCTTGTCTGAATTTTTCGGACGAAAGAAACGGTCCCCTTTGTCTCAAGAGTAGGTATTAATTCCCTTTTATCCAAGCTCTATAATATTTGAATACCTTTTATCAATAAAAACAGTTAAGTCTATATAACTGTGTAAAAAGGGGTTGAGCCATTCCCCACCCCTGGTTAGAATAGAAATAGAAACAAACCAAAAATCTAACTGGAAAGATAAGAAATGGCTCAAGACAATATTACTATAGATTCTGAAATTTTTGTATTATCTTTTTGTAAAAAGAACAAAAGATGAAAAGTTAGCTAAATTATTAGAGTCC
>NZ_AVAF01000107.1 GCF_000445185.1 Thermoanaerobacter sp. A7A | reverse complement strand
AATCAAATCCTAGTGGCTCAAGCTACTGAGCAAATTAAAGTTGACCCTTATGAGAGAACAAAAAAAAGAAAGGCAGGATTATCGTAATGGCTATTATTCGAGAAATTTAGTTACAGAGCTTGAACTCTCACCTTAAGAGTTCCAAGACTCCGCAATGGCAAATTTACCACTGACCTTTTTAACCGTTACCAGAGAAGTGAACAAGCACTTTTATTGGCACTAATGGAGATATGGTCTTGTGGCAAAAAGTACTTGGATACGGCCGAGTATTTTAAATGGCAAAAAAACAAGAGAAAAGATAGTTAACCATTATCATCACCGGTAGCTTTTAATAACTGCTGAAGGCTCTTGGTGTCAAGGGCTGTCAAGGCCCGACGATAGCGTATCTTTGACACCTACATGTCCGGAGGCAGTATAATAGGCCGTGCAGCGGTAATATGAGCATCTGGTTGTATTCACTGAAATTTTTATACAGAAATTTGGATTTGACCTATTCTGATGCCTCTTTTTTAAAAAGCTCCCTGTTTTAATAAAATATTCCTCATGCTCTACTCGCCACGGTCTCTGTCATTTGCCCTCCCTTGTCATAGCAATTGATAAAACTCTTATTTAGTTTATATTAACAGAGTAACTCTCTTTTGTAATGTAGTCATCAAATTTCCTCTTTAAATATTTTAAAGCCGCAATCTTGATTTATTTATAATTATGTTATTTCATATTTTCGCATTATCCTAAATTTTACCTATTTGTAATTACTTCTAAATATAATTTCCTATGTTCGTATTTTTTTATTACCATAAAAAATTTCCCAATCTTTAACAAATTGCAACACACTCCAATCAGTCATTGGATGGAAAATCATTTGATTTATCATATTATAATTAACCGTAATAGCATGAGCTCCAGCCATACATACTCCATGAATTTGTTCGACATTTTTAAAACTTGCTGCAATAACTTTAGTATTAAAATTATATATATTTATAAGTTTTACAATATCTGATACAACTTTAATGCCATTTGCGGAGATATTATCCAATCTGTTTACATAAGGCGCTACGAAATCGGCACCAGATTTAGCCGCTATAAGAGCCTGTTGAGGTGTAAATACAGCAGTCGCCGTTGTTTTTATTTCTCCTTTAAGCATTTTTATGGCTTTTATTCCTTCAGGTATTACGGGTATTTTTATATATAAATTTCCTCCTATTTCTTTATTTATATATTTTGCTTCTTCTACAATTTCATCTGCTTTCTGGCTAATAACCTGTACATGAAGCATTTTATCATATCCTATCATATCTCTAATTTCCTTCAATAATTCAATAAAATCCCTTTTTTCCTTTGCTATTATAGAAGGATTTGTCGTTATACCATCTATCGGATACATTTCAATGCTTTGTTTAATTTCTTTTATGTTAGCTGTATCCATTAATAATAACATAATAATTTTCCTCCCTTCTTTTTGTCCTTGTATAACCTTAAATTTTTCATAAACTAAACAAAACGAAACGGAGAAAATCCATAAAAAGCAAAGTTAAACACACATCTCTACTTGGTTTTATGGTAAATTAATTATTATTATTCCCTCACAATTACTATTGCATCCCCTACATTTATAATTGGTATATTTTTATTTTCTACATGTAAAGTTCCGGGTAGTTCTGCTGTCGTACTTCCGTCAAATTTTACAGTAATGTGTCCTAGATTTTTAAGGTTAATATTGACCAATTCACCCACTGCTGTTATTTTAAATTTTTCTTTATTTATTTTAAGTATATCTCCAACTTCTATATTTTTATAATCTAAATGTACTTTATTTATGTTATTATCATGTAGTACACAATAATCAATTAGTTCATCCGGAACATTATCTCGAAATAATATAATAATTTTTTCTGAATAAAAATCTTGTACCTTTGCACCTATTTTAGTAACAATTGTTTCATAAATAGTATTCATTTTGCTCACCTCCGAATAAAATTCTTAATATATAATAAGGGAAGAAGATAGGTACACTATCTTCTTGCCCTACATTATTTACTACTCATTTTGAATAAAGGCCAAAACTTGCAAGCCATGCAATAAATACGGTGGTAGGACCAGTCAAGAATCTACTATACAATACAGATGGTACACCAACTTCTACTGTTTCCGGTTCTGCTTCTGCAAGTCCAAGCCCCACAGGTATAAAATCGCATGCCGCCTGTGAGTTTATTGCAAATAAAGCAGGCAAAGATAATTGTGGAGGAATATGGCCTTTTGCTATTTCAACACCAACTAATACACCTATAACCTGAGCTATTACCGCACCAGGTCCTAAAAACGGCGAAAGGAATGGAAAAGAACAAATTGCTGATAATAGTAACAATCCGGGTAATGTACCTGCAAGAGGTGTTAATAAGTGTGCTAATACATCGCCTATTCCAGATTTTAATATTATGCCAATCAGCATAGATACAAAAGCCATAAATGGAAGAATCGTCCTTAATACTGTATCTATAGTATCACGCCCTGCTTGATATAGTACCCCAACTAAGTATCCCATGCCTTTACCTATTTTAACCATTAAATTTCCTGTATTTGATTGTTCACTAATTTTTTTACTTGTATCATACTTTGGCTTTGGAGTTGCTGCTGCAACTTCTTCAATGTTAGCTTTGATTTCTTCTATAGGCCCATTAAATAGTTCTATGTTGTTCGTTTTAACTCCTGAGACATATATATCAGGTTTAATATATTGTGAAAGCGGGCCGCTTGGACCAGCAGGTGTCAAATTTACTGTTGGTATATTTTTTTGAGGGTATATACCACACCTTAATGTTCCACCACAATCTATTATTACGCACGCAATTTCATCATCCGGAACTGTAGTTTTGAAACCGTCTATCAGTTCACAACCCGTTAACTCAGCAATCCTTTTCGCAACAGGTGAAATATCTCCTCCTGTAATCGTCACAACTTTGTTTCTTTTCTCTGTAGGCGTTATAATTAAAGGTCCACCAAATCCACCTGGCCCCGCAGTTATCTTTATATTCCTATATTTGCTCATTTTTCATCCTCCTTTATTGTAAATTTTGTGTTATTAAAAGTATTTTAACTAAAAATTTCCTTAGTAAAGGCTTCATAAATATTTTTTTAACTTCATTTCTTCTGTTAAGCAATTCATCTAGGATAACTTAATTTTTTATCATCAAGATTATTATCAAGATTATTTAAGAGAAATTTCTGTCTTTAATTTAACATTTTGTTGCTTTTCAACCCAAGAAGTTGTGAAATCTGTTATCCAACCTCTAAAGAAATTCGTTACAACTCCTACCAAAAAATATCTTAAAGCCAAGTCACTTGTTGGCAAACCTAGTTGAGTAATACCATTCGCTATACCTAAAAACACAAAGAGTTCAGCTGGATTTACATGCGGAAACAGTCCATTCATGGTATGACATGAAAAGGATGCTGCTGCATAATAGCTAGGTTTGTATTTTTCTGGTAAAAATTTACCTAATGATAATGTCATGGGATTGCAGAAAAAGAATGTTCCAACCACAGGTAGTATAAGATATCTTGTAAATACATTTCTTGAACTAGCTTTTGCTAATTTTTCAACCTTTTCAGGACCAACAAATTTTATTAATGCATTCATCGCAACAAGGAGCATTATTAATGTGGGAACTATCCCAGAAAGCATATTTACAAATGTTTTCCCACCTTCTTGAAATAAACCTATAAAAACTTCCGCCGCATGTGTCAATACTTCCATAAAATTACCTCCTTTTTGTTCTTTTATTTAATTTTGCATAACTACTTATAAACTATCTAAAACATTTCTTCTATTCCTCACCTCCTTCACCAGAAAATTTTTTAAAATTTTCTATTGCATTCTCTATAGCTTTAGCTGTCAATTTGTCAAAATTTTTTAGTGTGTTATTATCTATACTGAGAATATTTTTGTCTTCTAATCCTTTCACAGGTTTCATTCTGGCAAAGACCGAAACACCTTTCATTTTTTCAACTCGAATAATGTTACCACTTCCGTCGACCGCAATTAGAACAACTACCCCAGCTCTTATTTTGCCTTTGTTCTTCCCTATTGCAACTCTTCCTAATTCTCTCATTTTTTTTAAATGCTTATTAAAATGTTTTATTTGCAAATATCCTAAAATACTCTGTATAAACCATGCAGCTCCAAGCAATATAACTATATGCCAAACCATAAAATCCCTCTTTTAAAAATTGTTTCTAAAATTATTTAATAAAACATTTTTTACATATTGTTATTTAATTCAATTAATAATTTTGCAGTTCTTTCTGTAGTAATAAGCACATTTATAAATCTACCATTTAACGCTCCTAATATTGAGGGAACCTTTTCAAGAGATTCAGCAACTCCTATTGAATATTCAATATTTCGCAGTTTTTCTAAATCTATCGCTATTGTTCTATCATTTAAATCCGAATTTATAATATTACCATTTATGTCGTAAAATCTAGAACATATATCACCAACTGCATTTACCTTTTTCAAAAATTCAATATCTTCATTTCCAAAATAACCTGACCATATTAGATTAGAAGACTTAATAGGGGCGCCTATTCCTACCACTGCAATATTAACTTTATTCCATAATTCTAGTATTGATCTTAAATTATTATCATTCATAATAGCTTTTTTCGTTTCTTTTTCTGCAGTAATAGCCGGAGCATAGAGATAATGTCCTTTAGCCTTAAAGGCAGACGCAACTTTTGATACTATTGTATTAACATGGTATTCACTTTCTATGTTTCCTGGTCCACCTACAAGGGGAATAATATTAGCAGATATACTATTACAGTCCGACAATGCATTTGCAACTGCAGCCATGGTAGTACCCCATGCAAACCCAATTACGTCACCATCTTTAACAATTCTCTTTAAATATTCTGCTCCGGCTTTACCAAGCATTTGTTTTAATATTATTTCGTTTTGCTCATCTGTAGATGGTATAACAACTGCTTCTTTTAAAGAAAATTTACTTTCTAATAATTTTTCCAATTCTAAGCACTCACCAAAATCACTTTTGATCACGATTTCTACTATTCCCTTTTCTCTTGCCTTTTTCAAAAGTCTACTTATAGTTGTCCGATAAATACCTAATTTTTTTGATATCTCACTTTGAGTTAAGTTTTCAATATAATACATCTGAGCAATTTTAGCAAGAAGCCTTGTTTCTTCCCACTTACTCATAGCATCACCCCTCATTTTTTATTCTACTTTAGTAGTATAAACTTTTTGACACAAATGTGCAATAGTGTAATATTTGATTTATAAAACGCAAAACATGAGGGGTGATGAGAGTAGAAAATTATATGTTGAGCAACTTAACCACGAGATTTTCCACCTGAAATGTTGTAAGTAACTCCATGAATATAACTTGCTCTTTCTGAAGCCAAAAAACAAACCAAATCTGCTATTTCACTAACTCTACCAGCTCTTCCTAGAGGTATTGATTTATTTTCATAATTTTCTCTTAATTTTTCTACAGTGATACCTCTCGTATAAGCAAGAGCCTCTTCATATTCTAAAGTTCTTAATCCTGTATCTTCAATAATTCCTGGAGCAACTCCTACAACTCTTATTCCATATTTGCCCAATTCCTTTGCCCATGACCTTGTAAAAGCATAAATAGCACCTTTTGTTCCTGCATAGCAACTCTGACCTTCTGAACCTTCAAGACCTGCTTCCGAGCTCATATTAATTATGACACCGCATCCATTTTTTATCATTTCTCGCGCTACTTCCTGAGTGCAGAAAAAAGTGCCCTTTTGATTTATTGCTACCATTAAGTCAAAATCTTGCTCGTTTAACTCATATTTTCCGTTTGGATCTTTAGGATCTACTAAAAGTCTTGGAATATTTATACCAGCATTATTAACCAATATATCAATTTTTCTAAATATCTTAATAACATTCTCTACCATCTTCCTAACACTATCTTTTTTGGCAACATCTGTTTGTAAAAATAGATGTCTTTTTCTTCCCCCACTTAATTGATTTATGACTTTCT
This sequence comes from Thermoanaerobacter sp. A7A, assembly GCF_000445185.1. Classification (GTDB taxonomy): domain Bacteria; phylum Bacillota; class Thermoanaerobacteria; order Thermoanaerobacterales; family Thermoanaerobacteraceae; genus Thermoanaerobacter. The sequence continues at coordinate 3,779 of NZ_AVAF01000107.1, read as the reverse complement.
CACCATCAGAATTTATATCAGCTATAACTACTGATGCTCCTTGTTCTGCTAACTTAATTGCTATTTCTTTACCTATACCAGAAGCACCTCCTGTTATTATCGCAACTTTGTTTTCTAGATTTAACCACGATTCTCCCATCATATCTACCTCCAACTATATATGTTTTAATTGTCGTCAGGCTTTTTATTTATATTTTTGTTTCTTCTAAATTATTACTGCATGATATATTTTAGTCGTATCTTAATCAAATTTGCACATTTGTGCAATATAATGTAATTTGTGCAGGAGTTTATATTATATATATTCGCTATAAATTTTAAAATTCCTGCTTATGATAAAAATTTTTTTATTAATCTTATCAATCTCTTATTCACTACAAAGCCTATTCCTTTCATACAGCGTGCGATAAAAATGGATTTGTATTAGGAGTAAAAGTAACAGCTGCAAATGTGCATGACAGCGTGATGTTTGAAGAAGTATTAGAAGAAGTTGAGGGAAAAGTAGGAACACCAAAAGCAATAGCCCCACTTTCTACGTTCCGAAAGTGGGGCTTAAAATTAATTTTGTCAACAAACTGAATATCACTTTACACTTTGTATATAAAGTGATTCAGATTGAAGACAAACCCCACTTTTTATACATGTAAAAAGTGGGGTTTGCTTTATATTTGGATATAATTGTATATAATCTGATGAATATTGGATAAAAACATGCAAATTATGAATTTGTGTTTTATTGCTTCTTCTAGTATCCTCGTAAATATTTTTTCGAATATATCTGTGTTTTTGAATTTTCTTTCATAGTTTTTCCCAAAGGTAGAAAAGTGGGGTATTTCTTCGTTTAATCCATATCCTCAAAACCATCTGTAGGTCACATGTGTTTGTATTTCTATTGTTAGTATGTTTTTGTAAATGATAAAATATGTATTTAATGCACTTATTCTGTATGCCTAAATTTTAGCATCTAAACAATATATATAATAGACATTCAAAATAAGTGCTCTATACTTCAAACAAGGTCACTTCTACCTGCCCTCAATATATTAGTATATAACCTAAAATATAGTACAAAAGAACGAAAAAGAAACTATTGGAAATAATTATAAATTGCAATTCCCAATTTTACCCAATGTATAGCAAACCATTTTCCCATAATCATTTTTTTTAATTAAATCAAAGGCTTGCTTTGCAAATTGTTTTGCCATATATCTATCATATGCAGTGGGACTTCCTCCTCTTTGTTTATGTCCTATGATTGTTACATGTACTTTTCTGTTTAAAGCTTGTTGTAACAATTCGCTATAATGCATTGTTCTTTTTAGTCCTTCACAGATTGTTATTATTATGTATTTATTGCCATTACTAAATTTTTCCTTTACCATATTAACAAGTTCTTCATCACTAATTGGCATTTCAGGTATCAATGCTATATCTGCTGCACCTTGATCAAATGCAGCCTTTGCTATATTTCCAGAATCGCCTCCTAATGTTTCCACTATGTATATTTTGCCAGGCATAGCAGTAGCAGTATCTTCAATATCATTTATAACCTCCAGTGTTTTATTAATAGCGGTATCAAAACCTAGTGTATAATCTGTACCTTTGACATCATTATCTATCGTGGCTGGGACTCCAACTACCTTTATTCCTAAATCAGACAATTTTTTAGCAGCTCTTAAAGAGCCATCTCCGCCTAATACCACCAGCCAATCTACTCCACTCTTGTTCAAATTTTGCTTTAAATAAATCATTTTTTTGTCATCTTTTAAATTTTCATATCGACCTGTGAATAATATACTTCCTCCTCTTTTCCCTAATGACATACCACTTATACTATTAAAATTAAGATCGATAAAATTATTTTCCTCTACCCCTTTATACCCTCCAATATATCCAATCAAATCACAATCCGTTTTGCTACATAATTTTGCTAATTCCAATATAAACGCATTCATTCCGGGGCAATCCCCTCCACTTGTTACTACACCTATCTTCATGAAATTCACCTCGGAGATATCGATAATCATATCCTATTAAAACTACCAAATATCTCAATATATTGTTTTACAAGTTCTTTGATATCATTCTGAATAGTAGAAATTAAATGTCTTACATCATTTTTATTAATAGTTCCAATATATCTTTTTATAGTTTTAAAATATGTTATCTTTATTTCAGTTCCAATATTTACTTTACTTATACCTAATTTTATAGCTTTTTTTATATCTTCTAAAGGTATACCTGTGCCTCCATGTAAAACTAAAGGCACTGATGAAATATCATTAATTTTTGAGAGTCTTTCAAAATCTAACTTAGGTTTGTCTTTATATAATCCATGTGCATTCCCAATAGCTATTGCCAAAGAGTCTACTTTACTCCTTTCTATGAATTCCACTACACTATCCGGATCGGTTAATACATCATCAATATTTTCAACATTTTCTTCTATTCCTGATATTCTGCCTAATTCACCTTCTAATGGTATTCCTCTGTCATGGCATAATTCAGCTATCATTCTGGTATTTTTAATATTATTTTCAAAATCAAGCAGTGAGCCATCGTACATTATAGAATCAAATCCATCTTTTATACACTCTTTTATTATTTCTATATTTTTACCGTGATCAAGATGTAAAACAATAGGAATATTAAAATCTTCTTTTAGCTGTTTTACATAATTAACTATTTTTTTAACTCCTAAAAATTTAACTGTTCCCTCACTAGCCATCAAAAATGCAGGAGAACTCAATTCATATGCTCCTAAAACTATGCCTAATGCATCATCATAAAAATTAAAATTAAAACCTCCAATAGCATACTTATTCTTTCTCGCCGCTATAAGTAAATCATTCAAATTATGGGCCCCCTTTTTCACAATTTTTCTAATTTCTACTTCCTAAATTTATTCGTTAAGATATTTTAAGAATAGCTTTGGAGTTTTTAACAATATCCTCCGCTGTCAATCCATAATACTTTAAAAGCTCTTTAGGTGAACCGGATTTGCCAAATTGGTCTTTTATACCTATTCTCTTTATCTTTACTGGGTATTCTTCTGAAAGAACTTCTGCCACAGCAGACCCAAGTCCTCCTATTATGTTGTGCTCTTCTGCTGTTATAACTTTGCCCGTCTTTTTAGCTACTTCCACTATTAAATCTTTGTCTATAGGTTTTATTGTGTGTATGTTAACAACTGTCGCCTCTATTCCCTCTTCTTTTAATTTGTCTGCTGCTTCAATCGCTATGGCTACCATTATCCCTGTCGCTATTATCGCTACGTTTTTCCCTTCTCTTATTACTTCACCTTTTCCTAATTCAAATTTGTAGTTTTGATCGTGTATATCTGGTACTGCCATCCTCCCCAATCTTATGTATACTGGTCCATAGTGTTCTGCAGCCGCAAATATGGCTTGTCTCGTCTCTTCTGCATCGGCTGGGTTTATTACCACCATCCCAGGTATTCCTCTCATAAGGGATATATCCTCTATTGATTGGTGTGTCGCTCCGTCTTCTCCTACTGTTATGCCAGCATGGGTAGCTGCTATTTTTACGTTTAAGTGTGGATAACCTATGGAGTTTCTCACTTGCTCATAAGCTCTTCCTGTTGCAAATATGGCAAAAGTGCTGGCAAAAGGAATTTTCCCACAGGTAGCGAGTCCTGCTGCTGTTACCATCATATCTTGCTCTGATATTCCCATGTTAAAAAATCTATCTGGATATACTTTTTGAAAATCTGCCGTCTTTGTGGATTTTGATAGGTCAGCGTCTAATACCACTACATC
>NZ_AVAF01000106.1 GCF_000445185.1 Thermoanaerobacter sp. A7A | reverse complement strand
CAAGTTCTTGTATAGCTTTTTGTCTTTGTTCTTCGTTAGGAGCACCTGCATGCCATTCTACTTGATTTTCCATGAAAGATACGCCTTTTCCTTTTATTGTATGAGCTATTATCAATGTGGGTTTTCCTTTAGTAGCTTTTGCTTCTTCTATGGCTTTGTCTATTTGGTCAAAGTCGTGGCCGTCTATTTCTATTACGTGCCATCCAAAAGCCTTGAATTTTTCATTTACTGGTTCTATGTTTTTTACTTCTCTGTTTGGGCCATCTATTTGTAAGCCGTTAAAGTCAAGTATTGCAGTCAAGTTGTCGAGTTTGTAATGGGCTGCTGTCATAGCTGCTTCCCATATTTGCCCTTCTTGTAATTCTCCATCTCCTAATATTACATAGACTCTATAGCCCTTTTTATCTAATTTACCTTCTAATGCCATTCCATTTGCAGCAGAAAGCCCTTGCCCTAATGACCCTGTGGTCATATCAAGTCCCGGTGTGGATTTCATATCGGGATGCCCTTGAAGTATTGAACCGAGCTTATCTAAAGTAGATAAAATCTTTTCTGAAAAATAACCTTTTTTAGCAAGAGTAGCATAAAGTGCAGGTGCCGCATGACCTTTTGACAGTACAATTCTATCTCTGTCTTCCCATTTAGGATTGTCTGGTTTTACATTCATTTTGTCAAAATAGAGTGTTGTTAAAATATCTACACAAGAGAGCGAACCTCCAGGATGTCCATGAGCCGCTTCTGAAATCATATTAATTATAGCTAATCGTATTTCCTTTGCTATTCTTTTTAAATTTTCTTTTTTATTCATGTTAAAAATATCTTCCCTTCCACTTTAATTTTATAAATTTATTGAAAATTGACCAAGGAACATTTCCTTGGCCAATTTTGTAAAAATTAGATTAATTTACTTTGCATTTGCTATTTTTTGAGGTTTAGCAACAAGAGAAATTATAATAAACAGTAATATCAATATTCCAATCAAAACATACACACCCGTCTTAGAAAAAAGCTTTGCCGCATATCCTACAATAATTCCAGTTACTGCAAAATCGGCATCACCAAAAGTCGTGTTTGCAAATCCAAGTTGACCCATAACTGGTAATAAAATTGCAGGAAGGAAAGTCAAGATTAAGCCATTGACAAAACCTCCTATAATTGTTCCCCTTAAACCTCCTGTTGCATTAGACAATACGCCGGCAGCTGCACCTACAAAAAACAACGGTATCAAACCAGGAATAATAACTGGTAATCCTATATGGGGTAATATAAGGAACATTACTATTCCACCTACAAGAGATGATAAGAAACCAACAATTACTGCATTAGGAGCAAATGGGAAAATTACAGGACAGTCAAGAGCAGGTATGGCATCTGGAACTATCTTTTCTGCAATACCTTTAAAAGCAGGCACAATTTCGGCAAGCATCATTCTAACACCTTGGAGAACAACTACAAAACCTGCTGTAAATGTTAATGCTTGAATAATAGCAAATATAAAAATGTTTTGATTTCCCGATGCTTCTAAAACTAGTTTTCTATCTGCGGAGTATAGCGTTACTAAGAAAATTATCATCATAATTATTGCTGTTGATATAGTATTATCTTTGAAAAAGCTTAATCCTTGTGGTACCTTAATATCTTCTGTTGACCGTTTTTTGTCTCCAACCAAACCACTAATATATGCGGAAATAAAATATGTCAAAGCATTATAATGACCCATTGCAACACTATCATTTCCTGTAACTTTTCTATAATATGGTTGCACAATTGCTGGTGTAAGCACCATTGTAGAACCTAAAATAATTGAACCAACTATAACTAATTCAGTTCCTCTAAAACCAGCTGTACTCAATACTGCAGCCAAAAGACCTGACATAAATAATATATGGTGCCCTGTTAAAAATACATACTTAAGAGGTGTAAGTCTTGCTATAATTAGGTTTACTAAAAATCCAAATGCCATCATTAAAGCCATTTCTGTTCCAAACATTTTTTGTGCTAGTCCAATTACCGCTTCGTTTGTTGGAATAACTCCTTGTAAATGGAAAGCATTTTGGAACAATGGACCTAATACATTAAGTGAATCAACAATTGCTCCAGCGCCAATCTGTAAAATAATAAAACCTATTATTGTTTTTAAAGTACCATTAATAATTTCTTGCACAGATTTTTTCAAAGCAATTAAACCTATTAGGGCCATTATGCCAACCATTATTGCTGGTTGACTAAATAAACTGACTATAAATTCCATACTTATCCTCCTTTATTTTAATTTTTTTATTGCTTCTAACACTTTTTCTTCAATATCTTTTTTGTCTATTGCATTTTTTACAAATACTATATTAAAATTCAAATTTTTTAACTCGGATTCTAATTCGGAAGTTGAAACAACTAAATCCGCTACTTTCCCTTTTACGGAACCAAGGTCACATGCCTCTACATTAGCAGCAATTCCATTTTTTTTTAAAATTTCATCAACAGCCATCTTGAGAATTAAACTAGTGCCAAATCCCATGCCACAAACCGTTACAATATTCATACCATCACTCCTTTATCAATTAGCTCACATAATTTTGCCTCAGCTTCTTCCATTATTATATGGCTAAGAGCCATTGCAAATTCTTCACAGAGATCAGACTCTTTATCAGGTATCGTAATACTTATATCTACTAGTTCACCTAATTTGCCTCCATTATTTCCTAAAAAGCCTATTGTCTTAATGCCCATTCTTTTTGCTTTCTCGACTGCTTTTATAACATTTAGAGAATTACCACTTGAACTAAGCGCGATAAGTATATCTCCTTTTTTACCTATTCCTTCCAGGTGCCTTTCAAAAACTAAACTATAATCGTAATCATTTCCTATCGCTGTTAAAGTACTTGTATCTACAGTTAAAGCTACCCCTGCAAACCCTCTCCTCTCTCTTTTAAATCTACCAACTATATCTCCTGTAATATGTTGGGCATTAGCTGCACTTCCACCATTACCACATGTTAAAACTTTATTACCATTTTTAATACATTCTACTATTTCTGAGCTAATTAAATGAATCTTGGCTATCATTTCATTGTCAACATAATTTAAAACTCTTATTCTCTTTTTTATAGCCTCTCTTGCATCAAGCAATTTCCTCTCCTCCTTTTTTATATTTACTAATATATTCCAAAACCTCCTCCTTTCTTTCGGCTGTTGCTAATAAAGACACAAATTTCTCATCCCCCAAAAGCTCCACCAATTCAGACAATGCTTTAAGGTGTGAAGAATGGTCAATTGCACAAAGAGAAACTACAATTTTTACTGGATCGTTTTCTTTATTACCAAAGTTAACAGGAGTTTTTAGTGTAATTAAGCTCATACCTATTTTTTTTGCACCTGCTTCTGGTCTCGCGTGAGGCATTGCTATTCCTGGTGCAATGACAATATAAGGGCCTATTTCTTTTACAGTGTTTATCATTGCGTCAATATATCTTGGCTCAATTGCTCCGCTTTTCTCTAATAACTCACCTCCTATCCTCACTGCTTCCTCCCAATCTTTTGCTTCAACATTTAGTTTTATAGTCTCCTTCGTCAAAAGGTCTTTTAACACTGGTTGTACAACTCCTCTCGCATTTTCATATGATGCTTTATTTAAAAATTTTGATAAATCTTCCATCAATTTTTCACGATTGTTTATGACACAATGCTTTTCTATTATTTTTATCAAATCGTCAATAACTGTATGTTGCACCTTAGGTTTAATAATAAGACTTTTTAATAATTCTATGTCTTTTTCTGTAAGAAGGGGATTTACTTCAATAGCTTTAATACCTTCATAAGGAATCGGGACAGTAGATACTATTAAATCTATATCTTTTTCTTTCAATATTTCTTTTACCTGATGGTATGCAACAGTATCTACTATATTTACATCAAAAACTGATTGTAATCTCGAAGAAAGAAGTTTCGCCGTACCTATTCCTGTACCACATACAACGAGGATATTAGGCTTAGGTGCTTTAGTAACTTTTAATCTTTCAATTGCAGCA
>NZ_AVAF01000105.1 GCF_000445185.1 Thermoanaerobacter sp. A7A | reverse complement strand
AAGAAAGAAGTTTCGCCGTACCTATTCCTGTACCACATACGACGAGTATATTAAGCTTTGGTGCTTTAGCAATGTTTAGCTTTTCAATCGCAGCGCCAAAATGTATTGTAAAATAACCTATTTCTTCGTCATTTAATTCTTTGCCTGTATAATCTTCTAAAGGTTTTAGACTTTCTTTTACTATCTCAAACAATTTTTTATAATTTGCCTTAATTTCATCCAAAATAGGATTTTTTAATTTAAGGCCGTGTCTTAACCGGTATACTGTCGGTCTTAAATGGTCTAAAAGCCCTTCAAAAAGCTGCCTATCTCCTGACAAATCTTGATTTATTTTGCTGCTAACATTCCTAATAATTTTTTCTGTTAATAGCTGATACTCAACCCAATTTTCATTAGCGTAAGGTCGCGTTTTTGTAACATTGCTTCCTAGAAGATGGACTGTAATATATCCAATTTCATCATGTGGAATAGAAACCTTAAAATGGTCCTCCAACATTTTTGCAATATTTGATGCTACAGCAAACTCTTTTGTAATTTCTAAAGCTTTTAATTCTTCTTTTGGCATAATTATGTCTTTCCCAAGTTGTATCCTTTTAATTGCTATTGCTATGTGTATTACAAGGCCAGAAAATGCAGCATCAGAAAAAACCGTTTCCAGTTCTCTTTCTGCTATTTGTATACATTCTTCGATATAAGGTATGTCTATATCTTCAAACAGCTTGGTAATTTGTTTATCAATTCCTACACTAGAACGAGTATAAATCGGAGATTTTACAATATCCAGCGCCTTATTAACGTCAATTACCTCCGTTAGAAGTTCTATCGCGGCTCTTCGTAATCGTTTTTCATCCCCCACAACTTTGATTCCATATTTCGGTGCAGACTTTAACTGAAGTCCATGACGTGTAAGCCACTCTCTTACATCTTTTAAATCTTTTATAATGGTACTTCTTGACACCATCAATTTATCTGCAATGCTATTGATAGTGATGTAGTCTTTTTGCTGTATAAGTTCACTTAATATGATATTTACTCTTTCTTTTTGAGATAAGTTGTAATAATAAATATTAAGATTATCAAGAAGAGATAAAACTTTATTTCTCTGTTCCAATAGTTCAGAAAATTTCACACCTACATTCGGTTTTCGCATCAATTGTGGCAAATTATTGTACTTTAAAAACTCATCGATTGTATCAAGGTCATATCTTATAGTTCTACTGCTTACATTGAATATTTTTGCAAGGTCAGAAATTTTAATAGGCGCATTAGAATTGATAAGTTTAACAAGAATTTGAGTACATCTTTCATTGAGTGTGATAATTATCACCTCTTTTATTTCAAATTATACTTTATTTCTACGATAATGAAAAGCTTAACATTTTGCAATTTAAATGTGGCAAAAGTAAACTAAATAAAAAAATAATAATAAAAATGCAGAAGGTATGCTATTCACCTTCCGCATTTTATTTTTTAAAACTTGGACATAAACTCTTTCATTCTTTTTACTGCTTCCTCTAGGTTTTCCATAGAGGTTGCATAAGCCATTCGAACATATCCTTCCCCATTTTCTCCAAAGGCGTTTCCTGGCACAACTGCAACTTTTGCCTCAAAAAGGAGTCTCTTAGCGAATTCTTCTGAGGTAAGACCTGTCTTTTTTATTGATGGGAATATATAAAAAGCACCTTTTGGTTCAAAACAATCAAGCCCCATTTCTCTCACACTTTGAAGTAAATACTTTCTTCTTCTGTCGTATTCTTCCCTCATCTTTAAAATATCTTCATCCCCATTTTTTATAGCCTCAATTCCAGCATACTGGCACATTGTAGCCGCCGCTGTCACGCCGTATTGGTGTATTTTGGTCATGTGTTTCACAAAATATTCCGGTGCAGCTATATATCCGAGACGCCATCCTGTCATCGCATATGACTTCGAGAAACCATTTATAGTAACTGTTCTTTCCCACATGTCTTTTAAAGAAGCAAAGCTTACGTGTTCAAAACCACTATATATTAGCTCAGAATAAATTTCATCAGTAACCACAATAAGGTCATGTTTTTTAACTACTTCAGCTATCTTTTCCATCGCTTCTTTTGGCATTACTGCGCCAGTTGGATTATTAGGATATGGTAAAATTAATACTTTTGATTTGTCCGTAATGTACTTTTCTAAAACATCTGCCCTTAATACAAAATCGTCCTCCTCATATGTGGGAACAAAAACGGATTTAGCACCTGCAAGAATCGTGCAAGGGTTATAGGCTACAAATGAGGGTTCTGGAATTAATACTTCATCTCCTTCTTCTGCCAAGGTATTTAAAGCGACATATATAGCTTCTGTAGCCCCAATTGTAACTAAAATTTCAGTTTCCGGATTGTAAGAAAGGTTATACCTTCTCTTAAGATAATTCGAAATTTCTTGCCTCAATTCAATAAGTCCAGGATTTACAGTATATCCTGTTTTGCCTTCATCGAGGGCTTTTTTTGCTGCCTCTCTTATGTGGAATGGCGTTACAAAATCTGGTTCTCCAATAGCAAGGGATATTGCTCCCGGCACCTCTCGTGCCATGTTAAAGAAATATCTTATGGTAGATATTTCTATGGACTTCGCTCTTTTTGCCACTCTGTCTTCAAAGTTCATATCTAATCCCCCTAAAACAATAGTTTTATTATTATAGTTCTACAAAAATCTTAAAAATCCTCTATATCAAAAACACTCCACCGCAAAAAGGTGGAGTGTTTTTGATTATTATTCAACAATCACATCTGACAAAACTAATTTTACTGGATTTGCTAAAGAATCTCCTACTGGGCAGGTATTTTCTATAAACTTTGCAAATTCTTCTACTTTTTCTTTTGGAGCATCTGTCTTTATATGCATTTTAAATCTTATTTCTTGGAAACCCGGCCTTACACCAGCTTTTCCCATAAATCCGTCTGTATCAAGGTCTCCTTCTAATTCTACCCAAAAATCTTGTAAATCTATACCCTTTGCCTTTGCAAAAACTGATGCCACAATTGTCTGGCAAGAACCTAAAGCGCAAAGCAAAGCCTCTACAGGATTCATTCCTTTGTTTGTACCGCCTAGCTCTTTAGGCTCATCTAAGATTATTTTAAAGCCTCTTACCTCGCTTTCAACTGCTAACCCCTCTGGTAACTTTCTTGAAACCGCTTTGAAGGTTTCAATTGCCATTTCAAACTCCTCCTTTTATTTTTCAAATTTTATGTATTTCGGAAGCTCTATAAGAGCTCTGAAAGCATATAGATAAATGGCGTTAAAATTACACTTTGTGTATAGACTCCCCAAAAATGTCCTTAACAGCTTCCATAATCGTTTCGCTCCTGGTAGGATGGGCATAAACCACTTTCTTCAAAGCTTCCGCATCCACACCTTCTTGGCAGGCTGTTGAAAGTATGTGAATAAGTTCAGAAGCTCCACTACCTACCACCCAGGCGCCAACTACTTCTCCCTTTTCATTTGAAATCACTTTTGCAAAACCTTCTGTCTCTCCATATGTCTTAGCCCTTCCGTTGTGCTCAAAATTAAATCTTCCTACTTTTACATCTTGAAATTTGTTTCTCGCCTCTTCTTCAGTATAGCCAAAATACCCAATCTCTGGCTCTGTAAATACTGCTGCAGGTATCTTCATATAATCTAATGTACTTGATTCACCAAAAATATTATCTACTGCTACTTCTCCTTGTGCTGATGCAACATGTGCCAACATCATTTTGCCTGTGACATCACCTATAGCATAAACTCCTTCTATATTTGTCTTCATGTGCTCATCAATTTTAATAGCTTTTCCTTCAAATTCTAATAGTTCTGCAATCGGTCCAATATCTGTGTTTAATTTTCTTCCTATTGACACAAATACTTTGTCTGCGTATATGCGTTTTATATTCTCTCCACTCTTTATTGTTACTATACTTCCGCCGCCTTCTTCTTCGTCTATTCTCTCAACCGTTGAAGAAGTATATATCTTGATTCCTCTTTTTTGTGCAGCGAATTTTATAGATGAGCTTATCTTTTTATCAAGTGTAGGAAGTATATTAGGCATCATTTCAACAACTGACACTTTCACTCCAAATTGATTCATTATAAAGGCAAATTCCATGCCTATTACTCCGCCGCCTATAATGCATAAACTTTGTGGCAAAGAGGTCATTTCAAGAATAGTATCACTATTCATGACATTTTTAGAATTAATGCCTTCAATAGGAAGTTCAGCCGGTGATGACCCAGTTGCAATAATAATGTTTTTCGCTTTGATTTTGTTTTCTCCAAATAGTACATTCTTTTCTTTGTCAACTTTTGCTTCAGCATTAAAAACATCTACTCCATTAGCTTTAAGCAAAGCATTAATGCCTTCAACAAGCTCTCCTACAATACCATCTTTTCTCTTTACAACTTGAGTGTAATCAAAAGAGTTTATTTTTATGTCAAATCCAAATTCAAAAGCTCTGTTTAAAATGTCATACACTTCGGCAATTCTTGCATAGGCTTTTGTTGGTATACAGCCTCTATTTAAACAGGTACCACCTAATTTATCTTTTTCAAATAAGGCTACTTTTGCACCTTTTTTAGCAGCTTTAATAGCAGCAACATATCCTCCAGGACCTGCCCCTATGACAACTAAATCATATTCTTTGTATCCGTATTCCTGTTTAATTTCTTTTTGTGTAGAAGAAGACTTTACTTCTTCAGAGTGTGCAATAATTGCAATGACATCTCCTGGTTCAACTGTAGTTCCAGCAGGACAAACAATTTTTGAAATAATGCCTTCATAATCACTGTACACTTCAAAGCTCATTTTATCTACTGCTACATCACACAAACAAGCTCCTTTTTCTACATATTGCCCTTCTTCAACATACCATTTTGTAATTTGCCCGCTTTTCATGGTATCTGACAAAGCAGGCATCTTTATTTCTATATCCATCAATATACCTCCACTTCCGTCTTTCTTAATAATTTTGACCACTAACAATATCTCATTTGGTAAACTGTACCCTGGTGGGAGGGGGTAAAATTTGATAAAATAAAAACGACAATTATTTAACAATTTCGTTTGTATATATTTTACCACTTTTCCGTTAAAAATTCAACAACCTAAAAATATTTTTAACCTCTCAAAACATCACTTCTATTAAATTGTCAACAGTTATGTTGGCAAAATAATCGTTTATATCAATATTTGAAAGTACTTTTTTTATTTCCTCTTCTGAATGCTTTACTCCTTTTAAAAGGTTTTCTACCTCTGAAACATCGTATTTTCCAAAAAAGTCTCCATAAATTTTTATATCTTTTATTATTCCCTTTTCTACATTTAAATTTACTTCTACAGTGCCACCAGTAAATTTTTTCTCATTTTTAAAACTGTAATCTGGCGATGTTCCAAAATTCCATTCCCATGTGCTATACTTTTCCCTGACCAATTTCTCTATTTTTTGTATGTCTTCCTGTGTAAATTCATACATTTCACTTTCATCGGTTTGTTCTCTAATGTGATTCATAATGAGGTCAATAAACTGTTCTATTGTAATAGGCTCTTTTAAATGCTCACTTATGTTTGTAACTCTTTTAGACACAGATTTTACACCTTTATCTTCAAATTTTACAGGTCGCACCTTAAGTGCTGCTGACAAATCTGTAATGCTGGAAGAAAACAAAAGTGTTCCATGGTGTAATATTCTATTTTTGTAATAATATTGCGCATTTCCTGAAATTTTTTTGCCGTCAATTGTTATGTCATTTCTCCCTGAAAACTCAGCATTAACAGAAAGTTTTCTAAGCACATCTATAATTGGCTGTGTAAATTTTTTAAAATCACTGAAACTGCTGACATCCTCATTTACTATAAAAGTAAAATTTAAATTGCCGAGGTCGTGAAAAACCGCTCCTCCTCCTGATAATCTTCTGACAACCGGAATTTTATGTTGTTTCACATAATCTAAATTTATTTCCGCTAATGTGTTTTGATTTTTTCCTACTATAATGCTAGGTTCATTCCTCCACAGCATGAAACATTCTTCTTGGAATTCTTTTAAAACGTATTCTTCAGCAGCTAAATTAAAATAGGGATTTGTGTTCTTATTGTAAATATATAGCATATCCACCTCTCCTCGTTTTGATTATTGACTATTTAATGGAATATAATATAATAAAAGTATAGCATATTTTAAAAAAATTTAATACTGTTCTAGATGATGATAGCGAGAGATATCTTTGTAAAAAGATAGCCGAAGGGGAAATATAAAGGCCCGCCAAGCCTTTATAGAAGCTCTCAGGCAAAAGTATCGCTATCGGATAGACCTCTGGAAAGCTCGGAAGAGCACCGAAGGAGCAATACTTTAAGTAGAAGCTCTCAGGTTAAAAAACAGAGGAGTTGTGATGGCATATTCTCTTGTTGTGCTCATCACAACTCCTCTGTTAAATTTTATGAAAGGGTGTGGTATGTTTGGATAACCTCAAAAAAACACCTCTTTTTGACCTTTACAAAAAATATAATGGAAAAATCATTGACTTTGCAGGATGGGCTCTCCCTGTTCAGTTTGAAAGTATAATCTCTGAACACGAAGCAGTGAGAAATGCTGCAGGACTCTTTGATGTTTCTCACATGGGAGAAATTACTGTAAAAGGAAGAGAAGCTTTTAACTTTTTGCAAAATCTCATAACAAATGATTTGTCAAAACTAAAAGACAATCAAGTCCTTTATACTTTTATGTGCAATTACAATGGCGGCGTTGTAGATGACTTATTAGTCTACAAATATTCTGATGAACACTTCTACTTGGTTGTAAATGCGGCTAATATAGAAAAGGATTATAAATGGATGAAGGATAACAAAGGAGTATATGAGGTAGAGATAAATAACATTTCAGATGAAATTTCAGAGCTTGCAATACAAGGTCCAAAAGCAGAAAAAATACTTCAAAAACTTACAGATACTGATCTTTCAGAAATTAAATTTTTCTACTTTAAAGACAATGTAAAAATAGCTGGGATTGAATGCCTAGTATCAAGAACAGGATATACCGGTGAAGATGGCTTTGAAATTTACATGCCTAATAAATACGCGGTAGAATTGTGGGAAAAAATAATTGAAGTTGGAAAAGAATATGGACTTAAACCGGCAGGATTAGGTGCAAGAGATACTTTGAGATTTGAAGCAGGTTTGCCTCTATACGGAAATGAACTTTCAGAAGAAATAACTCCTTTAGAAGCAGGTTTTGAGTTTTTCGTCAAATTTGGCAAGGGCAACTTTATCGGAAAAGATGCTCTATTAAAACAAAAAGAAGAAGGGCTTAAGCGTAAAATTGTGGGATTTGAAATGATAGACAATGGAATCCCAAGACACGGCTATGAAGTTCGCGCTGACAATCAAAAAATAGGTTATGTAACAACAGGGTATTTCTCTCCTACACTAAAGAAAAATATAGGCCTTGCATTGATTGATTCTAAACATGCACAATTAGGGAATCAAATTGAAATTGTGATAAGAAATAAGCCACTTAAGGCTTTAATCATAAGCAAAAACTTTTACAAGAAAAATTATAAAAAATAGGAGGTATTTGGTATGGAAGTTTTAGAGGGCTTGTATTATTCAAAAGACCATGAATGGGTCAAAGTAGAAGGAGATAAAGCATACATAGGAATAACTGACTATGCACAGCATTCCTTAGGAAACATAGTATACGTTGAGCTTCCAGAAGTAGGCGCAGAACTCTCTGCTGGCGATGTACTTGGAGTTGTAGAATCTGTAAAAGCTGCTTCCGATGTTTACACACCTGTAGATGGAAAAGTGCTTGAAGTAAACAATGCTATTGTTGATGACCCCTCTTTAGTAAACAATGACCCCTATGGCAGTTGGATGGCATTAGTAGAACTCAAAGACAAGTCACAGCTTGATAATTTGATGACAGCCGAAGAATATAAAAAATTTTTAGATGAGGAGTGAGAATATGTTTTCCTACCTTCCCACCTCCTCCAATGACGAAAAAGAAATGCTTAAAACAATAGGAAAAAATTCTATAGAAGAGCTATTTGAAAACATACCTCAAGAAGTTCGCTTAAAAAGGCCTTTAAATCTTGGAAGTCCAATGTCAGAAGTAGAACTTACAGCTCACATAAAGAAATACGCCAAAGAAAATAAAAGCCTTGAAGAGCTGACAAGTTTTTTAGGCGCTGGAGTATATGACCATTATATTCCTTCTGTTGTAAAGCATATAATATCTCGTTCTGAATTTTACACGGCATATACTCCTTACCAGCCAGAAATAAGTCAAGGAACTTTACAGGCTATATTTGAGTACCAGACAATGATTACAAACCTCACAGGAATGGAAGTCACAAATGCTTCAATGTATGATGGTGCAACTGCCTGTGCAGAAGCTGCAATTATGGCATGTGAAAATACAAAAAGAAAAACCATATTAGTTTCAAAAACTGTAAATCCAGAAACTCGAAAAGTTTTAAAAACTTATATGCATTTTAGAGATATACAAGTAATTGAAATAGACGATAATGAAGGAGTAACAGATTTAGAAAAATTAAAAACGGAAATTGGGACTAACACCGCGGCAGTAATTGTACAGTATCCTAATTTCATGGGAATCATCGAAGATCTGCAAGAAATTGAGAAAATAACACATGAAAATAAAACAATGTTCATTACTTACGTACATCCAATACCTCTCGGCATACTTAAATCGCCAGGAGAAATTGGCGCAGATATAGCTGTAGGAGACGGTCAGTCTCTTGGCAATGGATTAAATTTTGGTGGTCCTTATCTTGGTTTTTTAGCTACAACGCAAAAGCTTGTGCGGAAAATGCCAGGAAGAATAGTAGGCCAGACAAAAGATGTAGATGGTAGACGTGCTTTTGTGCTTACTTTGCAAGCAAGAGAACAACACATAAGAAGAGAAAAGGCAACTTCAAATATTTGCTCCAATCACTCATTAAATGCTTTGACTGCTGCAGTATATCTAGCAACTATGGGCAAAAAAGGTATAAAAGAAGTGGCTTATCAATGCACTCAAAAAGCTCATTATGCTTTTTCAGTGCTTACCGCATCAGGAAAATATAAACTTGCTTTTAACAAGCCCTTCTTTATGGAATTTGCATTAAAGACTGATGTAGATGTAGACTTAATTAACAAAAAACTTTTAGAAAAGGGCATATTAGGCGGATACAACCTCCACAGAGATTACGACAAATACAAAAATACAATGTTACTAGCCTTTACAGAAAAAAGGACAAAAGAAGAAATTGATGAGTTAAAAGCTCTGCTGGAGGTGATAGAATGAAAGAGTATAATAAATTGATATTTGAATTGTCAAATAAAGGAAGAAAAGCCTACACTCTCCCCAAGTTGGATGTAGAAGAAAAACCTTTAGAAGACATACTTCCGCAACAAATGATGAGAAAAGAAGAAATAGAGCTTCCCGAAGTAAGTGAAGTAGACATAATAAGGCATTACACCCTTTTATCAAATAAAAACTACGGCGTCGATACGGGTTTTTATCCATTAGGTTCTTGTACTATGAAGTACAATCCTAAAATAAATGAAGACATGGCATCCCTTGTCGGTTTTACAGCTCTACATCCCTACCAACCAGTAGAAACTGTACAGGGCGCTTTGAAACTCATGTATGAATTAGAAAATATGCTCTCTGAAATAACTGGAATGGACAAATTTTCATTACAGCCTGCTGCAGGTGCTCATGGTGAATTGACAGGACTCATGATAATTAAGGCCTATCACGAGCACAGAAATGACAAA
The DNA here is from genome assembly GCF_000445185.1 of Thermoanaerobacter sp. A7A. Classification (GTDB taxonomy): domain Bacteria; phylum Bacillota; class Thermoanaerobacteria; order Thermoanaerobacterales; family Thermoanaerobacteraceae; genus Thermoanaerobacter. The sequence continues at coordinate 20,965 of NZ_AVAF01000105.1, read as the reverse complement.
AAACGTAAAAAAATAATCGTGCCAGACTCTGCTCATGGTACTAACCCCGCCAGTGCAACAGTTGCAGGTTTTGACGTAATTGAAATTAAATCCAACAAAGAAGGGGCTATAGATTTAGAATCCTTAAAGGCTGTTTTAAATGATGAAGTAGCAGGACTTATGCTGACAAACCCAAGTACTTTGGGGCTTTTTGAAGAAAATATAGTAGAAATCGCAAGACTAGTACACGAAGCAGGAGGACTTCTATACTACGACGGCGCAAATCTAAATGCTATAATGGGAATTACACGCCCTGGAGACATGGGATTTGACGTTGTGCATTTAAATCTTCATAAAACATTTTCTACACCTCACGGTGGTGGAGGACCTGGCGCAGGACCTGTAGGTGTCAAAAAAGAGCTTGCCGACTTTTTGCCAGTGCCCGTAATAGAGTTTAAGGACAGCATATATAGCTTAAACTATGATAGGCCGCTTTCTATTGGAAAAGTGAGAAGCTTTTATGGTAATTTCAACGTGCTTATAAAGGCTTATTCCTATATTTTGACTATGGGAGCTGAAGGACTTAAGAGAGCCAGCGAAATGGCCGTCTTAAATGCTAATTATCTTAAAGAAAAACTTAAAAATCACTATAAAGTGGCTGTTGACAAAGTATGCATGCATGAATTTGTTTTAGCTGGTCTCTTAGAAAAAGTCAATGATATCAGAACATTAGATGTAGCTAAAAGACTTATAGACTACGGTTTCCATCCGCCTACAATATATTTCCCATTAATTGTTGATGAAGCTATAATGATAGAGCCTACTGAAACAGAAAGTAAAGAAACATTAGACGCTTTTATTGAAGCGATGATTAAAATATCAGAGGAAGCAAAAGAAAATCCACAACTTTTAAAAGAAGCTCCACACAACACGCCTGTAAGAAGGGTTGATGAGGTACTAGCTGCAAGAAATCCTGTTTTAAAGTGGAGCAAATAAAGGAGGACCATTGAAAAAGCGGGGGATAAAAAAGACGGGTTTTACCCGTCTTTTTTATCTTTCCTTGCTGCGAGTCGCTACATCAAATATGACAGCGGCAGCCAAAACTATTCCAAGAATTATATACTGAAGCGAAATATCCACTCCTAGAAGATTCATTCCATTAGTCAAAGTTGACATAACAAATGCTCCAATCAATGAGTTGATTACTTTCCCCACTCCGCCTGCTGCAGATACTCCTCCTATATAAGCTCCAGCAATAGCATAAAGTTCAAAAAGAGTACCAGCAGTAGTTGTAGCTGATTGAAGTCTGGAAGCAAACAATATTCCTGATAAACCTGAAAGAAAACCCATCGAAGCAAAGACAATAAGGGTAATTTTTTTCACATTAATTCCACTTAAAGCAGCCGCTTCTGGATTACCACCTACCGCATAAATATGTCTTCCCAAAACGGTTCTATTAGTAATAAAACTATAAATAACTGTGGTAATTATCATAATTACAAGGGTCCATGAAATCCCTCGATGAGCTGCTAAAATAAAAGTTATATATAACAATAAAGCATCAATAAAAAGTAATTCGATAAGGAAAATGTCTAATGGAAGTACATCAAATCCTCTTTTAATTTGTTGGTCTCTATTCTTAAGAGAAAAATAAACAATTAGCACTGCTGCTACAATACCCACTAACAATGTAAGCTTATGATAATTAGGTAAAATATTATTTATAAAAGGCAAGTCTGGAATAAAACCGTTGCCTATAGCATTAAAAGTTTTATTGGTAATTATAATAGTTCCAGATCCTTTTGTAGCCAACAAAAGAGCGCCACGATAAGCTAACCAACCTGCTAAAGTAGCAACAAAAGCTGGGATTCTTAAGTAGGTTACTAGCGAACCGTTTAGTAATCCAGCTAATGTTCCTAATCCTAGCACTATTATAATGGCTGATAAAGCAGAAAAGTGATAAAATTGCATCAATATAGCTGCAATTGCTCCTAAAAATCCAGACAAAAATCCTACAGAAAGGTCAATATGTCGTATAACAATAATTAAAGTTTCTCCAATTGCAAGAACAGCTATATATCCCGTCTGGTCCACAAGATTACTAATATTTACAGGTGATAAAAAATCGCCGCCAGAGAGGGCCGCAAAAACAGCCATTATTGCAAAAAGTGCTATAAACATAGCATAATCTCTTACATGATCTTTCAAAAATTCTTTTAAATGGCGAAGAAATTCCTTCAATCTTAAACCCTCCTTTAGCTCACGGCATAAGCCATTACGATTTCTTGATTTGCTTCTTCTGATTTCAATTCCCCTGTAATTTTACCTTTGCTCATTATATATATTCTATCACTCATTCCCAATATTTCCGGTAATTCAGAGGATATAAGGAGAATGGCTTTGCCTTCACTTGCTAATTCTCTTATTAATGTGTATATTTCATATTTTGCGCCAACATCTATACCTCTTGTAGGTTCATCCAAAATAATGACATCTGGTTCAGCAAAAAGGCCTTTAGCTACCAAAACTTTTTGCTGAGTCCCTCCGCTCAAAGTAGAAACATTAACTTCAACATTACGAGCTTTTATATTAAGTCTTTTCTGAAAACCTTGGGCTATTTCTATCTCTTTGGCTTCATCAACTGTAATTCCTTTCTTCAAAGCTTTTAAATTCGCCAAACTTATATTTTCCTTTATGCTGTTTATCAAAATCAGCCCTTTTTCTTTTCGATCCTCCGTTAAATAAAGCACTCCCTGCTTAATTGCATCTTCCGGAGTCTTAAACTTTACTTTTCTGCCCTTTAATATTATATCTCCAGAAATAATGTAGCCATATGGATTCCCAAAGAGGCTAAGTCCAAATTCTGTACGTCCAGCACCAACTAATCCAAATAACCCTACTATTTCTCCTTTTTTTAATACAATGTTTGCATCTTTTACTAAATAGCGGCCTGTATTGGGTTCAACTACATTCCAATTTTTAGTTTCCATTATAGGTTCATCTAGAGGTTCGGCTATAGGCATTGGATAAAGATTTGTAATCTCTCTTCCAACCATATGTTTTATTATCTTTTTTTCATCTACTTCTTCAGTTTTGCAATTAAAATAGGCTACTGTTTGCCCATCTCGTAAAACAGTTATAGAATCCGCCACTTTCAAAACTTCTTTTAATCTATGACTTATAAGAATAATTGTAACTCCTTGTTCTTTAAGTCCTTTTAAAAGAATAAGGAGATTTTCACTTTCAGTTTCGCTTAAAGCAGAAGTTGGCTCATCCAGAATTAACACTTTGGGATTTTTTGAAAGTGCTTTTGCTATTTCAACAAGCTGCTGCATACTTACACTAAGGTCCTTAGCCTTTACAGTAGGATTAATATTTTCACCTTTGACTTTTAATAAAAGTTGTCGTGCTCTTTCTATTTCCTCAAAAGTATCTACTATACTTCCCTTTTTAATTTCATTTCCCAAAAAGATATTCTCATATACTGTCATCTCTGGAACTAAAGAAAGTTCTTGATGGATAATGGAAATTCCGGCTTTTTCACTGTCTTTTATGCTAAAAAATCTTACAGGGTATCCCTCAAGTCTTATCTCTCCTTCGTATTCACCATAAGGGTATACCCCGCTTAAGATTTTCATTAAAGTACTTTTGCCGGCTCCATTTTCTCCAACTAAACAATGTATCTCCCTTGGTTGAACTTTAAAATTTACACCAAATAATACTTGTACACCTGAAAAACTTTTACTTACGTTTACAAGCTCTATAAGCGGGGTACCCATTCTTTACACCTCCAACATTATTTAGGCCAAGTAAAATCGCTTTCTTGGTAATATCCAGAATCTATTAGAACTTGTTTTACATTATTCTTATCCACTACTTGTACAGGAGATGGTTTAGAAGGAACATCTTTTACACCATTATTATAAGTTTTCGTAGCTTCTGGGGTTTTTCCGTCTAAATATGTCAAAGCAGCATTTATTGCATCCTTAACAAGAATCCTAACATCTTTGAAGACAGTCATGGATTGTTTGCCATCAATAATGTATTGAATAGATGGTTTTTCAGCATCTTGTCCAGTAATTACATAACTTTTAATGTCCGGATCTGCTTTAAAAGTATCTGCTATTGACCTTGCGGTACCGTCATTAGGAGCAAGTATAAATACATTACCCTTTAAATTTTTTGGCGCCTTAGCAAGGTTTGCCTGAGCAAGGTTTTTAGCAGTATTGAAATCCCAATTTGTAGTAATTTGTCCTATAATACTTGCCATTTCATCACGAGTTAAGTCTTTTTTATCTTTTAATGCAACTGCTTTGTCAGAATTTGCAATTACAAAAGTACCATCAGCGATCTTTGGCTGTAAAACTTCCCATGCTCCTTGGAAGAATAAGAAAGAGTTGTTATCAGATAAAGCACCAGCATAGAGATATAGAGGATTGCCTTTACCTGTTGCATGATCAACTAAATATTGACCTTGTTCTTTACCTACCTGTACACTATCAAAAGTGACATAATAATCTACTGCATCTGTGTTAAGTATTAACCTGTCATAAGATATAACCTTTACACCTGCTTTTTTAGCTGCCTCTGCAGAAGCTGCTGCCGCATTTGCATCGTGAGGGCACAAAATAAGCACTTTTATACCTTTACTTAGCAAAGTTTCTACATTAGCTTTTTCTTTAGCAGGGTCACCTTGGCTGAAAAGAATTTCAGCAGAATAAGGGGTATTCTTTAATGCATCCTGAAAGCGTGTCTCATCTTGAATCCATCTGGGTTCATCTTTTGTCGGTAATACAATACCAACAGCCAATTGTTTTTTCTCAGAAGTTTGCTCTGAGGAATTAGAAGTTTGTTTTGAGGAAGAAGAACAACCACCAAGAAAAGCAGATACTAACAATAGGAATGCTATTGCTACTACTATAAGTCTGCGCTTGTTACTCATTGTACATTACCTCTCCTTTCTAAAATTTTATTTTAATAATTCTACCTCCCCCCTCAAATTGCCTCTGGAACTTTTTTTGTTATCCTTTACTTTTTTGGCAACTTAAATTTTTTAACTTACTTATCTGTAATTTTTTAAGACAAAAAAATACAGGCTTAAAGCCTGAATAATCATTTAGATACATTTCTGTATACCTCATCGCGATTGTGAAAACCGTCTTTTATTACAGTATCATCTATATTAGTTTTATCAACAGCAATAGGTTCGAGAACATAATAAGGAACGTAATATTTCCCATCATATATGGTATTTTTCACGTTTAATTTTTCTCCCCTTGCAAGTTTCATAGCCATTTTTGCGGTGGCTTCTGCCAATTTATCAATTGGTTTGTACACTGTCATAGCCTGAGTTCCTTCCACTATCCTTTGACATGCAGCAAGGTCAGCATCCTGAGCTGCAACCAATACTTTTCCCGCCAATCTGTGCTCTGATAAAGCCTCTATAATTCCTCCCGCTAAAGCATCATCCCCTGCTATTACGGCATCAATTTTCACGCCCTTTTGCAGCAGTTCATCAGTAGAATTAAAAGCATATTCCGTCATCCAATTAGGTGCCCAGTCTTCTTTTACAATTTTTATGTCTCCACTTTCAATTCTGGGCTTTAGAACACTGTCATATCCTTCCTTTATCATTTTTGTGTTGTTATCCGTCGTAGCACCGTTTATTATGAGATAATTTCCTCTTGGCACTCTTTTCACTAAATATTCCGCCATCAGTTTTCCAACTTTTACGTTGTCAAAGGATATATAAAGGTCTACATTTGATTTTGTAACAAGCCTGTCATAGGATATCACTTTTACTCCTTCTTTTTGTGCCAATGATACCGCATAAGAGGCTTTTTCAAGGTCATTTGGAACAATGATAAGTACGTCAATTTTTTGGTCCAAAAGGTATTTCACCTGTTTTAATTGGTCTTGGTCATCATTATTAGCATTTTGCACTAAAACCTCTGCCCCCAATTCCCGTAATTTTGCCATTACTATATCTCTATCTTTAATCCATCTTTCTTCTTTTAAGGTACCAAGAGAAAAACCAATTTTAATTTTGTGTTCTTTTTTATCTAAGTTAGAGTTTAGGTTCTTTACTTCTCTATATGCTACTACATGCTTAACAGTCAAAAAAACTAAAACACCCAAAATAATCATAAGGACAATTGCTACTATCACTTTGATTACATTTTTACTCTCCACCAACTACACCCCCTTTTTTGTAAATAGCCAATCTGTACTCTGTAGGCGTCATCCCTGTAGCTTTTTTAAATATCTTGCTAAAATAATTTGGGTCGCTGTAGCCAACCTTGTAGCACACTTCTTTTATGCTTACAGTTTCATCCTCTAATAGTTCTTTGGCTTTAGTTACTCTCAAATTTGTCAAGTAATCGATAAAATTTTTTCTAGTTTGATCTTTGAAAAATTTACTAAAATAGTGGTAACTCATATTGGCTTCTTTTGCAACGTCATCCAGTGTAATGTCTTTATTGAAATTGTCCTCTATAAATCTAATTATTTTGGCCATAAAGGTATCCGTTTTTTCTTTGTTGATAGTTTTTATGCTGTCTAATAGATTCTTCAGAGTATTGATAAATATAAACTTTATTTTGTCAACATCGTTTATTTTTAAAATTTCTTCCAGCTCTCGGTTTTCAATAAAGTTTTCCTCCTCAGCATAATAGGAAAGATTCCTTTTAATAACACCGATTATTTCTATAAGTTTGGACTTTATTTTATCTACATCCTCTTGGTATTCTAAAACCATCCATTCGTAAATTTCATTAAATATACTGAAAGATCCTTGAAGGTCCCCAGTCATAAGTCTATCAATAAAAAGTCTTTCTTTATTAATAGGATAAGGCTTAAATCTATTTTGTGGCATTGCAATATCATCAAAATGTACAATCAGTTCATTTTTTGCCATTTTTAACGCCATTTCTGCTTCATAATAAGACTTCAAAATATTCTCGAAACTGTAAACTCTACCTATTCCAATCCTGTAAGGAATTTTCACTTTTTGGTTTATAGCTTCTATTATTTTCTGCGCTGTTTCTATAGAATTATTTTTAATCTCAAATGAATTTCCTCCCTCCACAGGAAAGTACACAAATAATTTGTCAATAAAGTATGGCCCTATCAAACATTTTTTAATATTTTTTACAATTGGTTTAAAATAATCATAAAAATTTTGTTTTTCTATGCTCACTTTTAGACTTTGATCTTTGATGTTTTTACCAAAATCCTCCACTGTCACTATCATGGCATAACCACGCTTTAATTCTATTCCAAATACATCTTCATAAAAGGGTAAGTCATCATAGGTTATACCACTAAAAAGAGTAGTATACAAAAATTGCCCTTCCAAATAAGGAATAATCTTATTGAGTTTCTCCTTTAACTCTAACTCTTTTAACATTGCCTCTCTTCTTTTTTCAATCACCTCAATAGCTTTCTTTATAGTTTCTACGACTTTATTTCTATTAAGAGGCTTTAAAAGATAATCTAACACTCCAAGGTCTATTGCCTCTTTTGCATAATTAAAATACTCGTAAGCGGTAATAATAACAAAAATTATGTCCTTATGCCTTTCTTTAATTTGCTTTATGGCTTCAATTCCCTCTATTCCTGGCATCTTTATATCCATAAAAACTACATCAGGTTTTAAAATTTCCACTTTTTCAATGGCTTCTCTTCCAGATTTAGCAAAACCAATTATATCAGCTTTTACATCATTCTTTTCTATGATAAATTTAATTGAATCTATAACTATTTGCTCATCGTCCGCAATAAACAATTTAATCATTTTCTTTATCACCCTTCATTAAAGGAATTTTTAAAGTAACTTTTGTTCCTTCTCCTATTTTGCTATCTATCTCAATTACATCTTCTATAGCAGAAGTGTTATAAAAAAGTCTTAGTCTGTTTATGATATTGTGCATGCCAATACCCGTAACATGCCTTTTAGATAAATCCTCATTGTCTGCTGATAATATTGCCCTTACTTTTTCTTCACTCATTCCTATCCCATTGTCAATAACCTCTATTAAAACTTTATCATTATCCTTCTTTACCGTAAGTTTAATAAAACCTCCTTTTTCTGTATCTTCTAATCCGTGAATAAAAGCATTTTCAACTACAGGCTGAATTATTGTACAAGGCATTTCTACATCTAAAACCCCTTCGTCTACATCTACTTTAAAATCTACTCTGTCACCAAATCTCGTTTTCAAAATGTACATATATGTCTTTACATTGTTTATCTCGTCCTCCAAAGTAACTGTAGTATCCAATTTTTTTAGATTATATCTAAATAGGTTTGCAACGTTTTCTATAAACTCCGAAGATTTATCTGCCCCTTCCATCATCGCTAATTGTGCAGCTGCATTTAGGGTATTAAAGAGAAAATGTGGATTTATTTGGGACTGCAAAGCCTTAAGTTCTGCCTCTTTTAAAATATTTCTCATTTTGAGATTTTGCATCTCTTGTTCTTTTAATTTTTTCTCTACTTCTGCCTGATTTTTGATTTCTCCTATATAATTTTTTATGCTTACTACCATCTTATTAAAAGCTTCTGCAAGTATATTTATCTCATCGTTTGTCTTTATAGAAAGCGGTCTTACATCAAAATCTCCTTTTGAAACTCTCACTGCCAAATGGGAAAGGTCTATAAGAGGTTTTGTAATTCGATAGGTAAAAAATATTGCAAAAAATATGTTAAAAAGAATAGAACCTATTATCAAAAACATATTCAAATAACTTATAAACTCCATGTTTTTTGTTATAGATGCATATTTTAAAGAACCCTCTTGCAATTTACTGTTGAGAAGATTATTAATGTAAAGTTTTATATATTCACTTATTTTATTGGACCTCGTAAAATGTGCAATGTACTCGCTGCTTATCCTGCCTCTTTTAGCATTTATTGCTGCGTCAGTTTCATTCAAAAGGCTTTCAATCATATTCCCTATATCCTTTAGCATTAAACCATCCTGGTCATAGTTTTTTTCATTTAAAATAGCGGAGGCTTGCTCTTGAAGTTTGTTATAGAGGGTATAATAATTTAAAAGGGCGTCCGAAGATTTGGTAGATAAATACTTCTCCACTTCTGTTTCCAACATGTTTACATCTGTATTTAAATTGTTAAGGTATATATAATCCACAAAAATTGATTTTAAACGATTTATAACTGACTTTGCATTATAATACGAATAAAAACTTGTGATACCCATTAAAATAGTAATTATGAGGTAATAAACTATCAATTTTCGCCTTATGCCCGTAAATCTCCACATATCTTTTTTCATGCCATCACCTTATTCTATTGATTGTATTCTTTTGAAATATTCTTTGACATTGTCCTTGGTAATAACATTTACTCCTATATCAACAAATGTAGAAACATTATTTTTTTCTTTAATTTCCACCATAGATTTTACACTTTCATATCCTATTCTGTAAGGGTCACTCATAACTGTACCGTATATTATTCCCTTGTCGATATACCTTAAAATATCCGCTGTATCTCCATATCCTACAATCGCTATGTCTCCCACCTTGTTAAAATCAACTATTACTTGTGCAGTACCAATGGTATCCACAGAATCTGTAGTATAAATGGCATTTATGTTTTGTTTACTACTTATAATTGACTGAGTAATCTCTTCTGCGCTTAAAGTGCCTAATTTTGAAGTGTAAACTTTTAATACTTTCATTTGAGGATAATCTTTTATGGCGTCTAGAAAACCATTGATTTTCAAATTTTGATTTACAGTGTCCAATTGATAATCATTGCTGACGATTATAGCAATGTTAGCTTTTCCTTTGGTGGCTTTAATCATAAGCTTTCCAGCTTCTTCACCTAATTGAAAACTGTTAGTACCTATAAAAGCCTGTCTTTTGCTATCTTTTGCGTCATTTTCTATAGTAACTACTGGTATCCCTTCTTTATAGGCCTCTTCAATCAAGTCTACAAATTCTTTACTGTTTGAAACATGGGTTATTATGCCATCAACTTTAGACAGTATAGCAATATCCAAATACTGAAGTTCCTCTTGGATGTTATTAAATTTAGGAGCATTAAATTCAATTGCAACATTGTAACGTTTTGCAGCATCCATAGCACCCATTTTCACTTCTTTCCAAAAAGGATCTACAGAATTTTGAGCTACCATATAAAAGTGATATTGAGGCGTTTTTGCAAAAATGGGTTCTTCTACTTTTTGAAGCTTATATAAAAAAATGCTTAATGCTGCTATCAAAATGACCAAAATTAAAATGACCTTGTCCATTAACTTAAAAAACTTCTCATTTAACGTTTTCATAAAAATCGCTACTACCTCCCTCCATATCCCTTACAATAATAATAAAACATTAACAAGTATATATCAATTCAAAATTATTAAATAGTTGTCACATAAAAATTGTCCAATCTTTTATATTTATTCGATAAACTTTTCAAAAATCTTTTCTTGAAAAAATGGAAGAATGAGGCGCAATTTGCACCTCATTCTTCCTCCCATCTCCCTTGAAGTTTTTCAACAACATGAGGGAGGGTAGTGTATTCCAACTCCTCTAAAGGCAACCTGTGAGGTTCAAATGGTCCCATCTTTCTTATATAATCGGCCATTTCTAACGCTTTTTCCCTTGCATTGTCAAAAGCAACATCTTTAAAGAAATCCTGTGGGCCAATAAGCTTACCCTCTGCTAATTGAAAGCCAAGTGCGCATACTCTTGGAGGCCCATCAAATCTGGTAGGCACAGCATCTTCCAATGAAACAGGTATCACAGGCCCATTATGAGAGCCCCTCATCCAACCAGCAACAAGATAAGGATTAGCAAAAGGTTCCAGTGCTTCACCTACTGCTGGAAGACCATTCTGGCATCTCACAATAAGTACAGGGTCATCCTTTCCTATATACTTTCCCGCCATAAAATTCATTCTTTGAGTAGAAGACACTGCTGCAATTTCATTGTTTTTTGTATACACTCTTCGTATGCAATATCGTCCTGTCGCTCCAATAAAGACCAGCATATCATAAATTTCATGAGGAGTTTCAAATATTATTTTTTTGTGCCCAATCATATCATAAACCTCAAATTTAAATCCTTGATGCATATTAGGGTCAATTGCAAGTCCTACTGTATTAAAAGGATCTGCAAACATCTTGTAAAGGGGTAAATTCCATGCTCCTGGCTCTGTTTTATCAGCCATAAAAATTATGACAGGCTCACTTTTTCTTTCTTCAAATTCCATTTCTGCAACTCCCGGTCCTAACCCCTTTATATTACCTGAAAATGAATCTTTCAACAAATCTTGTCCTGCACCGTACAATTTAAGTTCTTTAGCTTTCTCACTGCATCTCCAAAGTGCATCCCATGCAAGTTTATGAACTTCCTCGTTATCTACTCCTTCTCTATGGGTCATTATAAGTTCAATGTCATCTCCTACTCTAGTCACATGAAAGTCAATGAGCATTTTTCCTTTTTCTTTTAAATGTTTCTTAGCAATCTCAAGAAGCTCAGGATGTACATCTGTATGCCCTACAAAACCACCAACATCTGCTTTAATCACAGTTAAAGTTATTTTTGACAAATTAATTCCTCCTTTTTTTAGATTAGTATAATATATTTTATTAATAATGTTATACTACTTATGCTTATATTTTAAATTATTATATATATTTTTTCAATAGCATGTTTTATTTATTTGCGATTTTTGTATTTTCAATTAATTTCAGTTATATCGTTTAAATTAGAAACATTTCAAAAATAATTGAAGGAATTTTTAAAAGTTTGTCGAAATAGTTAATGAATAGTGGTAAAAATACAAAGAAAGGGATGATACAAATTGGGTTCCTATCTTGTTTTAATTTACGGGGTTATAATTATTGCAGCCCTCGTTATAATTGGTTTAGTTAAATTTATATTTGCACAAGATAAAGGCAATGAAAAAATGCAACAAATTTCAGACGCTATAAAAGAAGGAGCTATGGCTTTTTTAAACAGACAATATAAAACAATTGCATTTTTAGCATTAATTGTAGCTGTAATAATCATTGTAGCTAATTATTATGGACATTTATCTGAAGGAACAAGTACTGCGTTAAGTTTTGCATGGCATGTAGGACTCGCCTTTATTACAGGTGCCTTTTGTTCAGCACTGTCGGGTTACATTGGAATGTATATGGCAGTAAATTCGAACGTAAGAGCCGCGGCTGGTGCAAAATCTGGCCTTAACAGGGCTCTGCAAATTGCTTTAAAAGGAGGAGCTGTGACAGGTTTGGCCGTAACCGCCTTGTCCCTCTTTGGGGTTGCTACCTTGTTTTTGGCATATGGTGGTTTGTCAGGTCAAGAAGACTTGATAAAAGAAGCTCCTTCTCTAATCGTCGGTTTTGGTTTTGGTGCTTCTTTCGTAGCATTGTTTGCCCAGCTAGGCGGTGGTATATATACCAAAGCTGCTGATGTAGGGGCCGACCTTGTGGGTAAAGTAGAAGCGGGAATTCCAGAAGATGACCCTAGAAATCCTGCAGTTATAGCTGACCTTGTTGGAGATAATGTAGGAGACTGTGCAGGAAGAGGAGCTGACCTCTTTGAATCAACCGCTGCTGAAAATATTGGCGCTATGATATTAGGAGTAGGTCTTTATCCTGTATTCGGGTGGAAAGGAATACTTTTCCCATTAGTAGCTCGTGCAATAGGTATAATTGCCTCTATCATAGGCATCTTTTTCGTCAATGCAAAAGATGAATCAAAAGACCCAATGATAGCTTTAAATAAAGGTTACTTTGTCACTACAATTGTAAATTTAATTGCTCTTTTCTTTGCAGTAAAAATAATGCTTTCTGGCCATTTGCCTGATGGCAGTGAAGTTAATTATTGGTTACTGTATGGTGCAGTAGTAACAGGTGTTGTACTAAGTTACATCTTTGTATTCTTGACAGACTATTATACTTCTGTAAATAAACGTCCTGTACAGGAAATTGCCAAAGCTTCCACAACGGGAGCTGCTACAAACATAATTACAGGTATTTCTGTGGGTATGGAATCTACTGCCCTTCCAGTTATATTTATATCTGCAGCAATATTTATAGCTTATAAACTTGGTGAATTAGCACTTCCTCATATAGGGACTTCTGGACTTTACGGCACAGCTATTGCAACAATGGGCATGCTATCAACAACCGCTTATATACTTGCAATGGATACATTTGGACCTATTACTGACAATGCTGGTGGAATTACTGAAATGTCGGGAGCACCAGAGTCAGTAAGACATGTGACAGACAGGTTAGACGCTTGTGGAAACACTACAAAAGCTTTGACAAAAGGATACGCAGTAGGTTCAGCCGCTCTTGCAACTTTCCTGCTTTTCTCAGCATATCTGGATGAAGTCAAAAAGATATTAGGTAAACCCATTGATTCTTGGTTTGCTGTAGATATAGGAAAACCCGAAGTTTTCATAGGAGCATTTATAGGAGCAATGATTGTATATCTCTTTAGTTCAACTGCAATAAGAGCTGTTGGTAAAGCGGCACAATATGTAATTCTGGAGGTAAGAAGGCAATTTAGAGAAATTCCCGGCATAATGGAAGGTACTGCAAAGCCGGACTATGCTAAAACAGTAGATATTGTAACTAAAGGCGCTTTAAAAGAAATGGTGATTCCGGGACTTATCGTAGTAGTAACACCAATATTAGTAGGTGTAATCCTCGGTAAGGAAGCCGCAGCAGCTTTCTTAATGATAGGTACTATTTCAGGTGTAATACTGGCTTTATTCTTAAACAACGGCGGCGGTGCGTGGGATAACGCAAAGAAATTTATAGAACTTGGCAATTACGGTGGTAAAAAGTCTGAAGCTCATAAAGCTGGAGTTGTAGGAGACACTGTAGGTGATCCATTTAAAGATACAGCCGGTCCTTCACTGCACGTTCTCATAAAGCTCATAAGCACAATAACCCTTGTCTTTGTGGCTCTATTTAGATAATAAAAAAGGCGGAAAACCCGCCTTTTTTAAATTAAACTCACTCCTTTTGATTTAATTAAATAAGCGAAAGTTGAAGGGTCATTTTTGTACTTTTTCCATTACAGCATTTAAAAAACCTATCGACTTCCCAAAATTCTTATCATAGTAAGATCTGAATATTTCAGGAATATCCTTGTAGTCTCTTACAGGTCTTGCCCAAGAATCCATATCAGAAGGCATTTTTATTCCCCCCTTTAACTACTATTACACTCTACTCGACAAATCATATTTCTCTACAAATGTCTCTTGATTGCCGAAAATTCCCTCATAAAGGTCTTTGCATAGCCTGTTGGAAGAGGTTTCCCTTCTAAAATTTTGAAAGTCCTTCTTCCATCCTCTTTTCTTTCGGCGCGGAGGAAATGGACGTTATCAAGATTTTGGTCATAAAAATACTTTGCAAATTCATACAGGTGTGTAACATAAAATACTTCTATATTATTCTCAATCAATGTTTCCACTATTTGTTTAGCAATTTCAGAACCTTCTTTTTCATTTGTCGATGAAAAACTTTCATTTAACAACAAAAGCGAATTTGGTCGTATCTTACTCACTATCCTGTCAAATCTTTTAAGCTCCTAATCAAGCTTTCCACTTTCTAATTGCGGATCTTCTTTCCTATAAAAATGGGTAAATATTTTTTTGTTTATATTAGCAGAGAAATAAATCGCAGGAACAAATATCCCAGATTGCATCAATATTTGGGCTTGATACTCCTCAAAAATGTCGTTTTCCCACCTCGATTAGCCCCAGTGATTATGAAAAGGTCTTTGCCAATGGTGTTTAATTCGTTTCCTACAACATTTTTCCCTGTAATTAAAGCCAAACTTACATCATACAATCCAATAAACTTGCGGACTCTTCTATCTAAGTGGTAAGGTTCAGGAAAACAGACTGGTACATTTAAATTAGAAAGTTCTTCGTATAAATTCATTGCTCCCATGTAAAATGCTAACTCTGCCCTTAACTGTGCAAAAAATTCCAAAATAAGAAAAGACCCTAATGTGTCATTCTTTGGAGAAAAAATACAAGTATCAAATCCATTAATACAGATGACAAGCTACAAAATGTCCCTTTTCAACTTCTTTTAGTTCTGGTTCTTCCTCTTCGCACATTTTCCCCTTTTTCACAAAGCATCTGGTGCTAAATCTACAGCCTTTTGGCGGATTCACAGGAGATGGTACAGTGCCTTCTAATATTATTCTTTCCCTTCTTTTTGATTTATCAATAGAGGGAATGGCAGAAAGCAAAGCTTTTGTATAGGGGTGAAGTGGGTTGAAGAAAATATCCTCAGTTTTTCCCATTTCTACAATTTTTCCTAGATACATCACCGCAACTCTATCGCTTACATGATATACAACACTCAAATCATGAGCTATAAAAAGATAAGTAAGGTTTAACTCTTCCTTCAATTCCTCTAGAAGGTTTATAATTTGCGCCTGTATTGACACATCAAGGGCTGAAACTGGCTCGTCAGCCACAATAAATTCAGGGCTCATTGCCAAAGCACGTGCTATACCTATCCTCTGCCTCTGTCCACCTGAAAATTCATGGGGATAAGAATCCATCTGCCTGTAATTTAAACCAACTCTATTCAAAAGATACATAATTCTCTCTTCTCTCTCGTGAGGGTCTTTTACGCCAGAGGCAATCAAAGGTACTGACAAAATCTGCCTTACTGTCTTCCTGGGATTTAAAGAAGAATAAGGGTTTTGAAAAATTATCTGTGCTTTTTTTCTGTATTCTTTTAACTTTTCTCCTCTTGCCTCTGTTATGTCTTCCCCTTTAAATATTATCTTTCCCTCTGTAGGTTCATACAACCTGACAATTGTACGCCCTAGTGTAGTTTTCCCACAGCCGCTTTCTCCAACCAGCCCCAGAGTCTCCCCCTTGTTTATGTCAAGGCTTATGTCATCAACAGCTTTCACAACCCTTTTCTTTTTCTTAGTTACAAGCTTCATTAACAAGTCTGGCTCTTCTATGAAATATTTCTTGAGATTTTTTATTTGAATAAAAGTGCCATTTTCCATATCTAACACCCCATCTTTTAGAGGTACTTTATACACCTCACAAATTCTCCATCTGAAACCTCAATTAAAGGAATGGTAGCTTCTTTGCATTCTTCCACTGCTTCTTCACACCGCTCATAAAAAGGACAGCCATAAGGAGGCAAAAAAGCCAAATCTGGGACATTTCCCGGTATGACGTAAAGTTTTTCTTTTTTTCGTGTTATTTTAGGTATGGACCTCAAAAGCCCTTTTGTATAAGGATGTTTTGGCTCTTCTATTACTTTGTCTACAGGTCCTTTTTCCACTATTTGCCCAGCGTACATGACAGCTATTTCATCGCAAAACTCTGCCGCCACTGCCAAATCATGAGTTACAAAAATTATGGAGGTGCCGTTTACTTCATTTATTTGCCTCAATAAATCCAAAATTTGCGCCTGAATCGTCACATCAAGTGCAGTTGTAGGCTCGTCAGCCAGAAGTAGTTTAGGATTGCATGAAAGAGCAATAGCAATTATAGCTCTTTGCTGCATACCCCCACTAAACTGATGGGGATAGGAAAAATATCTCTTTTCAGGATATGATATCCCGACTTTTTCCATAAGTTCTACTACCTTTTCATACTCTTTTTTTCTTCTGTCCCTTTCCCTGAGAAAACCTAATATACCTTCTTTTTCAGGCTTTATTATATTGTGAACCCTTAAGGATTCCCTTATCTGCTCTCCTACAGGAAACACCGGATTTAATGTGGTCATTGGGTCTTGAAATATCATGGCTATGTCCTTTCCCCTTATTTCCCTCATCTGAGAAGCCGATTTTTTGAGAAGGTCCTCTCCTTCAAAGAGAATTTCCCCTTCTACAATTTTGCCCGGGTAAGGGACAAGCCTTAAAATAGAAAGCAAAGTCATGCTTTTTCCTGAACCCGATTCTCCTACCAGGCCTAAAATTTTCCCTCTTTCAAGTGATAGGTCAATCCCATTTACCGCTTTTACTACTCCCCTGTCTGTCTGAAAAACCACTTTCAAGTTCCTAATCTCAAGCATTTATTCACTTCCTTCCACTTTAAGCCTTGGGTCTAATATATCTCTTAATCCTTCTCCAAAAAGGTTAATACTAAGTACAAGTATCACTAAAGCTATGCCTGGAAGAGTAGATATCCAGTAGGCGTCAAATATGTGGTTCCTTCCAGAGTTTATTAAAGAACCCCATGTAGGAATATCCGGTGGCACACCTAAACCTAAATAGCTCAAAGATGCTTCCATTATTATCATGTAGCCCATTCGTAGTGTTGCAAGGACAAATATTGACTGGAATATATTAGGCAGAATTTCTGATACAATTATCGCACCATTGCTTCTTCCCAAAGCCTGAGCAGCTTCTACATATTCTTTATTTTTCTCCTCCAAGACTTCACCTCTTACTAATCTGAAAAATTCCACCCAGCTTTTAAATGTCAGAGCTAAAATCAAATTCCAGAATCCGGGCCCCAAAACTGCCATTACTCCCACCGCAAATATTAAGAAAGGAAAAGAAAGCAAAAAATCAGCAAAGCGAGAAATCACAGTATCAACTGTTCCTCTGTAGTATCCTGCGATTGCTCCTAAGAAAGTCCCAATAGATGCTGAAATCAAAACAGTCAAAAAGCCGACCAGTATTGATATTCTAGAACCGTATATAATCTGTGTAAGCAAATCTCTTCCTACCTGGTCAGTTCCCAAAGGATGTGCCCACGTTCCCCCACTCCACACAGGGGGCAATAGTCTTGCTGAAAGGTCTGAGTATTTAACGCTGTAAGGTGAAATAAAAGGTGCAAATACAGCCATTAAAATATAGGCTATAATTGTAAGCATTCCAATTAAAGCAGTTGGATGCTTTTTTATCTTCCCTAAAAGGCTTAAAAGGTTAGTTATTAAATTTGATTTTTTATAAGATACTTCATAATACTTTGCAGGCACTATTCCATTTTTTATAGTCATTATAAACACCCCCTATAGTTCAATCTTGGGGTCCAGATAAGTGTAGAGTATATCTACCAAAAGATTTGCCATCACAAAAGTGAAGGCATAAAACATTACGACTCCCTGCACCAGTGGATAATCCCTGTCAAATATCGCATTAACAACAAGCCTGCCTATTCCAGGCCATCCAAAGACATTCTCAACTATCATATTGCCTCCTAAAAGTGCTCCTACTTCCATGCCTAATACCGTGACTGTTGGAATCAATGCGTTTCTTACAGCATGCTTAAGTATTACTAATTTCTCAGGTACTCCCTTAGCCCTTGCAAAGACCACATAGTCATTTCTTAAGACCTCCAGCATACTTGACCTCATAACTCTTGCCAAAACAGCTGATAAAGGAGCTGATAAAGTTAGAGCAGGCAGAAAAAGATGCCTTATACTGCTTAAAAATGCTTCCCAGTCTCCAGCAAGAAGAGAATCAATTGTGTAAAAGCCAGTTACTTTAGGTATATAAATTAGAAAATTTATTCTGCCCTGACTCGGAAGTAAATTTAATTTGGCCGAGAAAATTAAAATAAGTATTAATCCCAGCCAGAAAGAAGGCATTGATATTCCTGTAAAAGATATTGCCATTATACTTCTGTCAAGCCAGGAATTCTGCTTGACAGAAGATATAATCCCTATGGGGATACCTATTAAAATCCCAAGAGTTAAGGCTGCCAGAGCAAGTTCAATTGTGGCAGGTAAAGTCTCTTTAATAAGTTCAATTACAGGAACTCCTTTTGTTATAGACTTTCCCAAATCTCCCTTTAAAAGATTTGCAAGAAAAATATAAAGCTGTGTGTATATAGGTTTATCAAGGTTAAACTCCTTCTTTAAAAGTTCTATATCCTGCTGTGATACCATGCTCTCTTTTCCCATCATTATATCAACAGGGTCTCCTGGAGTAAATCTCATAAATATAAACACTGTTATAGCTATAGCTAGCATTATAGGAATTGTGTACAATACTCTTTTTAAAACCTTAGCTTCCCTCATAAAAATTCCCCCATCCACTTTAGAGTAAAAAGGGGCATTAACCCCCTTTTTACTCATTAGAAAGTTTCACTCTGTGCATATTTTCTCTACCATCCATGCTCGGCTGCCAGTTTTCTACATTTTTAGTCGCTGCTTCTACAGTCTTCAGAGAATATCCAAACACCCATGGAGCATCGTCATATATTATCTCCTGAGCCTTGTAATAAAGCTCTTTTCTTTTAGCATTGTCTGTCTCTTTTGCGGCATCATCCAAAAGCCTATCAACCTCTGGATTGCTGTAGAAAGAATAGTTTCCTCTTTCACCTGTCTTGAGCTTTGGATTTAAGAAATCGAAGGGGTCAAGATATGCATTTCCCCAGTCAGTAAGATATAGCTGCCTGGTGCCTTTCTGTATTTCTGACTGCAAAACTCCCCATTCCCAAGTCCTTACAGAAGCTTTTATACCTACTTTTTCAAGCATGTTAGCTATAGCCAAAGCTTCCTCTTCTCTAAAAGGCTGCGTATCTATGACAACTTTCAAATCAGAAACTCCAGCCTCTTTTAAAAGCTCTTTTGCCTTGTCAGGATTGTACTCATAGGGCTTTAAATCTGTGTTCGCAGCAAAGGCATAGGGAAGCATTGGCCCTGCAAGTCTCACCCCATAGCCTTTGTAAATTTCTTTTACAATAGAATCCATGTCTATTGCGTAATTTAAAGCCTGCCTCACTTTGGGATTGTCAAAAGGAGGCATTTTGTTGTTTATCTCAAGAATATACACCCTTGTCCCCATGTTTTCTTTTACCTGTATGTTTGGATTTTGTTTGAGCCTCTCTATCATATCAGGTGGAATGTACTGAACTATATTTACTTCTCCTTTTTCCAAGGCAGCTATTGCAGTAGAGGGCTCCGGTATCATTCTAAATACAACTCTTTTTAGACTAGGAGGACCAACAGGCGGAATGTCTGGAGAACCACCGTAATATCCATCATACCTTTCTAAAACTATCTGCTCATCCAATTTCCCAGATACATATTTAAAAGGTCCAGCTCCTATAGGACGCTTTAAAAATTCCTCGTACCCCACTTCTTTATAATATTTTTTAGGTATTATCTGCTGATGAACTAAAGCCTGAAGTAAAACTGGAAAAGGCTCTTTTAAGATAAATCTAACAGTGTAGTCATCAATTTTTTGAACATCCTCCACAGGTCCCATTAAGCCTTTTCTTGGAGAAGTTTTCCCTTCAAGTCCTCCCTCTTTTATTATTCTATTAAATGTAAATACGACGTCATCGGCTGTAAGAGGGTCTCCATTTTGAAAAGTTACGCCTTTCCTTATCTTAAATTCCCATTCTGTAGGCGATATAATCTCCCAAGACTCTGCTATTTCAGGGACTACTTTTCCATCGTATGTCCGCGTCACAAGCCCATCAAATATGTTTCTCAAAACTGTCTCAGTCTCTCTATCTCTGTAATCAGCCGGATCCAATGTCACAATGCTGCCCTTATTTAAAGCTATTACAATGGTTCCTCCATCTTTTTCTGAAGTTACTTTCTTAGAAGATGTACATCCCCCTAAAACGAGCAAAAGTGATAAAAGAAGTGCCAAAAGGATAGCAGTTTTTTTCATAATAAAATATACCCCCTTCAGATGTAAATTTATGGTAAGGACGGGGGTATAAAAAGGCCGCCGAAATATCCAGCGGTCCTGGATATTTCTCCTTCCCACGCTTGCGAGGTTAGCTGACGGGCTCGGGTCGAAGGAGTAACCCTACTCTTCCCGTAGGAAGAGATTCGCCCCAAAAGTGTGGGTCCCCCGCCCCTTTTCGGGTTCAGTGATAATGATTAAGTTGTTGATTAAATTGTACCATACTTTTACCAGTTAGTCAAATACAGACTATCCCAAGTCTGTGTCAAGATTTTGTAGGTAAAAAATTTTTATAACTGACCTCACCGTTAAAAATCTAGGAGTTTAAAATTAGTAGTTTATATAT
>NZ_AVAF01000104.1 GCF_000445185.1 Thermoanaerobacter sp. A7A | reverse complement strand
TTATACAGTTAGGTCCATCTAAATAGTATCGGTAAAATACTAAAATATTCGTTTTAAAAAATCATATTTTTTTTTAAAAACCTATTGACAAGTTTAAAAATCTTGTGTATAATAAGAAATGTCAAAGGAAATCATACATAAAAAGGAGGAAATAAAAATGTCAAACCTAAAAATGAAAAAAATTGTTAACTTCACACAACATCACCCTACACCAGAGCAGGGTAAGGCTGGTGTATACAACCCAGCCGAATGGGAAAAGATTAAGGAGCTCTTAACGTTTGATGAGCTCCCAAGCCGTGAAGAGGTCTTCGCCAGGGCTAGACAGTTAACAGAAATAGCCCTGGCTGAACATGAAAGGACCGGGGCTGTGGAGGTTATGATAGGAGGGGCGCCCTTCTTCATGCCGGCGCTATACCATGCCCTGTTGTCTAAGGGGCTTATCCCGGTCTTTGCTTTTAGTCGTCGGGTGAGTGTCGAAAAGAAAAACCCCGATGGCACAGTAACAAAAACCCAAGTGTTCAAGCACGAGGGTTTTGTGAGGTTTTAGTGTGAGGTTTTAGGCGGGAGGTAACCCCCCGCCTTTATTTTTCCCTTAATCGTAAAGTAAACAAAGATACTACACTTAAAGTGGAAAATATACTTTGGTATAATTTCATAACGTTTGTCTTGTACAAGCATGGTTTTTTACCTCCTATATTTCGCCTCCTCTAACTTTTTTAAGATTCTCTTATGCAACTCTATCTCTTCATTCAATTCCTGTTTTATTTCATCTGTTTTTGCATTTATTTCTTTTAATATTTCTATTTCAAGCGAAACCAAGCTTTCCAATGTGAGTTTTTCTTTTCGTGTAAGCTTAATCGTGAATAGCCTCTCTTGCTCTTCATACCCACCCCAGCTTATGTTCATGCTTTCACCTCCTTTCAATAAATTTTTCTCATACTGCTAATTCTTTCTTTTAATTTTTGAATTATTTCATCTCTTATGTCACGAATTATGAAAGGTTTTAATTGTATCGTCACGAAACAGAAGAAAAGTTTAAAGGTATGCGCTTAGAAGTCAGATATGACCCGCAGTGGCTTAAGGATAATACACCTATAAAAATTCTTTTAGTCTTCTACTCCTGTTAGGAGTCTTAGTTTTTTCAAAGCCTTTGTCTCAATTTGTCTTACACGTTCTCTTGTAACATTAAACTCTTTTCCTACTTCCTCTAAAGTTCTTGCTCGACCGTCATCTAGGCCAAACCTAAGTCTTAGTACTTTCTCTTCCTTTGGCGTTAGGGTATCAAGAACATCCATCAACTGTTCTTTTAGCATTGTAAAAGCAGCAGCTTCTGCTGGAGCTGGTGCATCTTCGTCAGGTATAAAATCTCCTAAGTGGCTGTCTTCCTCTTCCCCAATAGGAGTTTCTAAAGATACGGGTTCTTGCGCTATTTTCATTATCTCTCTTACTTTTTCTTCTGGCATCCCCATCTCTTTTGCCAACTCTTCAGGAGTGGGCTCACGACCTAATTCCTGCAGCAATTGCCCTTGGACTCTTATCAATTTATTGATAGTTCCTACCATGTGTACAGGGATTCTTATGGTTCTTGCTTGATCTGCAATAGCTCTTATAATAGCCTGTCTTATCCACCATGTAGCGTAAGTACTAAATTTATAGCCTTTTCTATAGTCAAATTTTTCAACTGCTTCGAGTAACCCCAAATTTCCTTCTTGTATCAAATCTAAGAAAG
>NZ_AVAF01000103.1 GCF_000445185.1 Thermoanaerobacter sp. A7A | reverse complement strand
CGATTCTTTTTGCCAATTCAATCTCTTCTTCAGGAGTGAGTAGAGGAATGTGTGATATTTCTCTTAAATACGTCCCAATGCAATCCATTAAACCACCTTCCTTTTTATACATTTTATTCGTTTTAATTTTGCTTTGCATCCATAGCAAGGGCTTCTCTTGCCCCTGCCATGGAGTTTTCGCTTACCTCGTAGACATCGAGAACGTCGCTTTTACGAGGTCTTCCCTCCACCCTGAAGAATGCCCCCGTGCAAGGCTGATATACGGTATGTCCAATTTGAACAGTCCCATTTGTTCTGGAAAGAATGTACGCTTTGTAAGTTTTCATTTTTATTCCTCCTTTTATTTTTTTTCTTTTCCCTTGCTTCTGTCTTAATTGTACCACGAGTAATTACCTTTGTCAATACTTTTATATTACTTTTTTTTAAAAATTTTTATTGCCTTCAAAGCCACTTGTATCAGGGGTTGTAGCGATTTGAAATAAAACTTGCAAAAAAATTTTTAAAAGAATTTTTTATCTCTTGAACATCTCCCACCTAAAGAGGTGGGAGTCTTCTTGCTATTTTTCGGTAAAATACTAAAATATTCGTTTTAAAAAATCATATTTTTTTTTAAAAACCTATTGACAAGTTTAAAAATCTTGTGTATAATAAGAAATGTCAAAGGAAATCATACATAAAAAGGAGGAAATAAAAATGTCAAACCTATAATAAAAGAGGAGGTGATAAATTGAAAATAAAAAAGAACGACAAGTGGTACCACTGTCCTATTTGTAATCAGAAATTATTTCAAGTAGATACCAATGCGCAGGCTGAGGGTATCTACCTGAAATGTAAAAAATGCAAGAACATTAGAAGTAAAATTAGAGCCAGAGCCTGAGCCGGTCAGTATTTACTGACTTAGTGAGCCAGAGCCTGAGCCGGTCAGTATTTACTGACTTAGTGAGCCAGAGCCTGAGCTAGAGCCGATAGAACAAGCTTATTGCTTGTTTTATCGGCTTTTTTGTTTACTTAATTTTACTGACATAACTAAAGGAAAGGAGGTAACAAAATGGTACAAAAAAAGTATGCTAATTACGTATATACAAAAAGGATTAAGGCTGAAAGAATTTTAAAAGGTTTAAAAGTAGCAGATATGGCTTCAAAAATGGGATGTTCTAGAGGAACATATTACAATATAGAGAATGGGGTAAAATGTCCAACAATAGTAGATATCAACAAAATATCTGAAATACTAGGGAAACCACCATATTACTTCTTCAAAATTTATAATTTTGAAAAAGAAATAGAAAAAGATACATGAGTGAATAGGAGGTAAAAAACCATGCTTGTACAAGACAAACGTTATGAAATTATACCGACGATACAATTAAAACCTTTCATAAGTCTACCACTGGCATGAGAAAAATTTATTGAAAGGAGGTGAAAGCATGAACATAAGCTGGGGTGGGTATGAAGAGCAAGAGAGGCTATTCACGATTAAGCTTACACGAAAGGAAAAACTTGCATTAGAAAGTTTGGTTTCGCTTGAAATAGAAATATTAAAAGAAATAAATGCAAAAACAGATGAAATAAAACAGGAATTGAATGAAGAGATAGAGTTGCATAAGAGAATCTTAAAAAAGTTAGAGGAGGCGAAATAAATGAGCATAAGACTTGCAATGTTGTTGTACAAGTTTTTCAGAATTACAACAACGGTTCAGGACGGAAAAATCAAGCATGGTATAGAACTCTAGAAATAAAAAAGGCCCAAAAGAAAATATCCCAACTTGAGTATAGCACAAAAACGTGCTGTACTCAAGTAAAAAAAATTAGGAGGGGAGAAAAATGGTAATAACAAAAATTGATATAAGAGGAATTGAAAAGATGAATGTATATGTAGACAATGCGATAGATACCTATTTTATTACATTAAACACAGGAAAAGGAGTAATATATTTTGAAACACAAAATTTAGAAGATTTTAAAAAATTGGCAAGAAAAATAAATACAGCAGTACAATTCTACTGTGAATTAGCACAAAGAGAGGAGGCAGCGATATGATACGCATTAGCCAAGCAGGGGCATGTCCCCGCAGGATACAGTTAGAGGCATGGGGAGTAGAAGGAGAGCCACTCTGGGAAGGGTCAGAAAGGGCATTTGCGGAAGGGAATTTACACGAAGCGGATATACTCAGATGGGCAGCGGAAAACCTTCCAGGACCTTATGCAGTGTTTGGACAACAAACAGAAGTTAGTATTGTAAAAGATAAAAAAGAAATCTTAAGAGGACATATAGACGGTTTAGCTATACCAATAGCTAAAAGAGTAGACTTAGAAGGTAATACAATAGCAGAGTACAAAGGTGCAAAAGACGAAGTAATTCTTTTAGAAGCCAAGACACTGGCAAACAGAGGCTTCCAAGAACTCAGAGAGAAAGGAGTCAAAGAAGCACATCCGCAATACTATACGCAGGTGCAGTTATACTTACATGCTTTGGGGTTGGACAAAGCATATCTTGTCGCAAGGAATAAAGAGACGCCTAAAACACGCCTCTGGGACCATTATTACGAATTAATAGAATACGACAAAGACTTTGTAGAAGCAGAAATAGAAAGATTAGTAGAATTAAACAAAAAGATAGAAAACCACATAGAAATAGACCCACCGTTTTCTCCAGAAAAAAATTGGCAATGCCGACGTCCATGGTGCCCTTATTCGAAATTGTGCCATCCAGAATACTATCAACAAAAGAAGAGAGAAGAAGTCATAACAAAAGAAGAATTAGCAAATATAGTAGCGGAATATAACGAACTATCAGAAAAAATCAAACAACTAGAAGAAAAGCAAAAAGAACTAAAAGAACAATTACTTGTAGCAGCACAAGAAAAACCTGTGCAAGCTGGACAGTGGCTTATAAAAGTAGAAGAACGCAGGCAAGAACGATTCGACACTAAATTAGCACGCAAAGAACTACCTCAAGAACTTTTACAAAAGTTGATAAAGGTCAGCACATATCAAGTATTGAAAATAGAGGAGGTATAAGCATGGAAAATAAAATGCCTATTTTAAGAGAAGCTTCAATCATTGAGGAAGTAGACTTAAAACATGTTGAAAACACTATGCGGAAAATTTCACAGTTTCAAGCTGTCGTACAGAACACGTTAAAAAAAAAGAAAGACTATGGAGTTATTCCCGGTACAGATAAGCCAACGTTATTAAAACCCGGAGCCGAGAAAATTTTGATGATGATGGGCTTAAGGTCAGAATTTGAAATAATAGACAGCACAAGAGACTGGGAGAAAAGATTTTTTCAATATCAAGTGAAATGCAAGTTATACAAAGGAGACATGCTCATCACAGAAGGATTTGGAGCATGTAACACAAAAGAGAAAAAATACGCAAAATCGGACCCATATACGCTTGATAACACAGTGCTAAAAATGGCAAAAAAGCGGGCTTTAATAGACGCTACTCTTCTTGTAGCAAGTCTTTCAGATATATTCACGCAAGATGTGGAAGATTTAGAGGATATCGAAGGAACACCAGTACAGGATAAGATAAGCAAAAATCAGCTAAATCTTATACAAAAGCTTATTAAAGAAAAAGAAGTATCTGAAGAAGACTATAAAAAGGCTTTACAGAAATATTACAACACAACAGAGGGAGAATTGACTAAAGAACAAGCTTCAGACTTAATTAGAAGACTGATGAATATGGATAAGAAACAAAAGAAAAACAATGTTCAAAAAAATGATGAAGACAAAGAGACAAAACAAGAACCAATAGACGTAGATTTTCAAGAAATAGAAGAAGATATACCACTGCCATGGGAAAACGGAGCAGAGGGCTAATGCCCTCTCTCTAAAAAACTTTTTGACGGAAAAATGTGCATATATACCCATTATATCTTATGCAGTTCCAGATTATTTTATACAGG
>NZ_AVAF01000102.1 GCF_000445185.1 Thermoanaerobacter sp. A7A | reverse complement strand
ATGCTGATAATAGCTTTGAAAAATATCTTATTGTTGCTAATTTAAAAGAGATTTTTTTACCTTCATAATCTACTACTTTAATATTTAGGGCTATTTTACCCACGGTAGCTTGAAATTTTGAGGATTCCATCAAAGAGAAATAAAGCCAATTCACTATTATTATTAATATTAATAAAAAGGTGCCAGCAATAATTTGTGAGGTCTCATCTTTGTTTATTGAATCAGTGATACCTGTTAGTTGTAAAACTAAACCTAAAACAAAAAGAAATACTAATTCTGCAAAGGCCAGAATAACATTGTCTAAAAAATAAGCTGTAAATCTTCTCCAAAAACCAGCATATTCCATTAATTATGCACCTCTTAAAGATAAAATAACATTAAATAATACTTAAATCCTCCTTTCTAAAAAATATTTGTATTTAAAAAAATAATATATTAACTATTTTTTCTTGTCAATAAAATTTAATTTTGATGAAGAAATCTTTTTATTAAACTAAAGTTATTTTTTGTCGATAATATTTATGATAATTGTGTAATTTTGAAGAATAAAATGGGGAGTGAGAAAATGAAGGGAACAGTTGTAGGCACGTGGATTAAAAGCTTAAAGAGTTTATATGGTGAAGAATTAGTTGATAATGTACTAGAAAGTCTTGGTTGGGATATTAATCATGTTATTACCCCTTTAGAAGATATTGATGATAATAAAATCAAAGATGTATTTGACGCTGTGAGTAAAAAGGTTGGTGTTCCTGTTAATGAGATTTGGAGAAAAGTGGGGAGGCAAAATATTAATAATTTTAGTGAATGGTTTCCTTCATATTTTACAGGGAGAAAACTTGTGAACTTTTTGTCAATGATGGATGAAGTGCATTTGCAACCTACAAAAATGATAAAAGAGGCAAATCCACCGAGGCTTTTAGTAAGACCTGTTTCTGTTGATACTATAGAGATGGAGTACATATCAAAAAGAAAACTTTATGATTATTTTTTAGGTCTTATTGAAGGCAGCTCTAAATTTTTTAAAGAAGATATAACTGTAAAAGAGATTTCGCGAGAAGAAAAAGACGGTAATGCACACTTAAAAGTACATATTAAGTTTAGTAAGCCTGTATTTGTTTATAAGAAAAATCTTTTAAGTAAGATTTTTGGTTTAGGGATTATGAAAAGTGTATCTTTAAAAACAAGCTTTGTAAGCTTTTTAGCAAGTTTTTTGGTTTTAGGGGTTGTATCTTCTTGGAATATAGTAGATGCAACAACTGGTGCAATAATAATTGGTTTTATAACGTATGCCACATCATATATTATTAATTCGCCAATAAAAAGCTTTCAGGACTTTATAAAAATATTAAAGAGTAGAAATTTTGAAGATGAGTTTAAAATAAAAAGTGGAGATATTTATGAGACAATATCTAAAGAGTTAAATGAGCTAAAGGACAATATAAAAAAGGATATGCTCTTCTTAAAAGGCGGAACTGACGATATGTATAATTTCACACAGAAGTTTAATCAGATTGCCAAAAACATGGAAAAAGTTTCAGATGATATATCGGGAGTTGTCCATGATGTTGCAACATCTACGGTAAGCCAGGCAGAAGAGATAGAAAAAGCTGTTGGTATATTAGATGAAAATATTAAGAAAATTAATGAAATAGCAGAGATAGAGAAAAAAAGTAACGAAAAATTAGAGGATTCTATAGGTAATATTAAAAAGACAAACAATGATATAACCTATGTATCTGAAGATTTGTCACAAGTTGAAAGTGATTTTTCAAGTATTTATGAAATGGGTAAAATCTTATCTGACAATGCTAAAGATATTATGAAGATAGTCACAACAGTTGAGCAGATTTCAGATCAGACAAATTTGCTTGCATTAAATGCAGCCATTGAAGCTGCAAGAGCTGGTGAGGCAGGCAGAGGCTTTGCAGTTGTTGCCGAAGAAATCAGGAATTTAGCAGAAGATTCTAAAAATGCAGTAAAGACAATCACAGATAGTTTGTTAAGTTTTACTGGGCAAGTGGAGAATTTGGCTGAGAAAATTAGTGCTCAATTTGAAAAGCTAAAAAAGAGCATTGCAATATTAGAAGGTGTTGTAAATAACAATAAAGAAGCTACAGAGAAAGTAGCCAATATATCAAAAATAATTATGGATTCAGCCGATAAGCTTTATAAGGAGGCTGAGGAACTTTCAGAGGTATTTAGTCATCTTGAAAATTTGGCAGCTATATCAGAAGAAAATTCTGCTTCTTCAGAAGAAATGAGTGCAAGTATTTCAGTTTATTCTACTCGTATAAAAGAATTTATGGAACAGATAGGTCAGATGGAAGCTTTGGTTATTAATTTTAAGAAAGAACTTGACAAATATAAAGTATAGTGTCTAAATCAACAATTACAA
>NZ_AVAF01000101.1 GCF_000445185.1 Thermoanaerobacter sp. A7A | reverse complement strand
AACTCCTGTAAATCCTTTAGGAGATATAAATGTGCCGGCAGGAAGTGTTGTAGTGAATGATAATATCGACAGAAAACTTATTCTGGAGACAGGAATTGCTTTTATTAAAGGCGATCAAAACTTAGAGTGGCTGCTGGGCACAGGTGCAAGCAGAGAATATGCGGCAAAACCCGGCAAAATACCGGAAGATTTGTTGCCTGTGTTTAAAGAAGCAGGAAGAGAATACGGCATTCCGTGGTATGTGCTTGCAGCAATAGCTTTTAGAGAATCAAGTTTTAATCCAAATGAAATAGGTCCATATTTGCCGAAGCTAAAAACAAGGGCTGTAGGTATGATGCAGTTTCTGCCCGAAACATTCAGCGAGTACGGTGTTGACGGCAATGGAGATGGCATAATAAGTCCTTTTGATCCTTCTGACGCGATTTATTCTGCTGCTCATTATTTAAGTGCAAATTACAATTTATATAAGAAACAGGGTTACAGCGATTTAGATGCATTGAAAAAAGCGTTATGGCACTATAACCATGCATGGTGGTATGTGGACCAGGTAATGGCTATTGGAGAAAAGTATAAAAATAATTACCCGTGAGGTGTTTTTTATGGAGAGGAGAAACAAGTCTGCTGCTCTGGCAAGCAGGATAATTCCTTATCATCCGGAATACAGAAAAATAACGGGTTCTGTAACAGCCGCAATTTTATTTGAGCAGCTGGAGTACTGGTTTGACAGGTATAACCACAACAGCTTTTATAAATTTCTTGAGCCAGCACCAGACCATCCTTCTTATGCTCCCGGCGATAGCTGGGTAGAAGAGCTGGGATTTTCTGTTAAGGAGTTTAGAACTGCTTTTGATAAGATTGGTGTAAGGTACAATTCAAAGACAGAGTTTTTAAAAGCCCAGGAGGAGGGAAGGCTTTTCATCAAAAACGGAGAAGAAAAGCTGTACTGCAGCTTTATAGACAAGCAGAAAAATGTAACCTACTATGTAAGAAACAACGAACTTGTCGACAGACTGCTGGATGAGCTTACTCATAAAGAAGTAGAAGGAGAGCTTCAGTTTGTAAAGCCGGAGATAAAAAATGAGAAAGCAATGCACCCAGATATTTTTGTAAAAGGAGAGAGGAGTCCATCTCCGGAGATGGGGAAACCCAATCTCCCGAGATGGGAAAAGTCCATCTCTAGAGATGGGGAAAGACCATCTCCCTATATCAGAAGATTACATCAATAGATTACATCAAAATATTACATCAGTCAGTCAGTCAAAAAATATGGAGATGGAGC
>NZ_AVAF01000100.1 GCF_000445185.1 Thermoanaerobacter sp. A7A | reverse complement strand
CATAAACAAATTCATGTTTTTTCATGAAACCATCTTTTGTTTTTGGCCTTGTGTATGGTACTGCTGGTATTATTTGTCTATCAAATATTGTCTTTAATATGTACGGATTTTTATAGCCTGCGTCTACTGCTATTGCTTTCGGTTTTCTTACCCTCTTTTCAACTTCTTCTAATACTTCTTGAAACATCACACTGTCGTGTACATTTGCTGCTGTTACTTTTACTCCTAATACAAATCCATTTTTATCGCAGGCTGTATGAAAAGAATATGCAAAGATTTTTTCTTTTCCGTTTTTGTTTAACATTCCGCTATCTGGGTCTGTTTTGCTTACTTTCACTTCTTTCGTCTTTATCTTCTTGATTTTCTTTAATGGCTTTTTGCCATGAGCCTCTCTATCCTTGTTTATTTCTTCTTCTAGTTTTTCTTGATAAATTCTAGCTTCTTGTTCTATTATCTCTTTTGTGTATTTCTTCTTGTTGGCGCTTGCTTTTACATGAGTTGAATCTATGAATACTTCCTCCGCATTTACTAGCCCATGTTTTATTGCTTCCTCTAAAATTTTCGTAAATATTTTTTCAAATATATCCGTCCCCTTGAATCTTCTTATGTAGTTCTGACTAAATGTTGAAAAATGAGGTATTTCTTCTGTCAGCCCATACCCTAAAAACCATCTATACGCTACATTTGTTTTTATTTCTGCTATTGTCCTCCTCATCGATGGTATGCCAAAAAGATATTGAATGAAAAGTATTTTTATGAGTACTACTGGGTCTATGCTTGGTCTGCCGTGACCCTCGGAATATTTGTCTTTTACTAAATCGTATATGAAGCTAAAGTCTATGACTTTTTCTATCTTTCTTAAAAGGTGGTCTTGTGGTACTAATTGATCTATGCTTACAAATTCTATTTGATGTCTTGCATCCTCTTTCTTTGATAACATCTTTCTTCTCCTCTCCTCTTTTGCTTTGTACCGTTAAAAAAACAAGGAACCCTTCTCATCATAACGGGTTCCCGATATTTTGTCAACAGTCTGAAAGATAGAGGATTTTTTCTCTATCTTTTAATCATTTATATGTATAAATCTATAAATTACCCTCTTATCCCATCCTAAGTCGAAAGGGACATGATATCTATCGGAAGTATTTCGGCGGGAGTAGCGTCTATATAGGCAGAGTCTTCGTCAAGGGGGTCATAATACCAATCTCTTCTTATAAGCCATTTTCCATCAACTTTTA
>NZ_AVAF01000099.1 GCF_000445185.1 Thermoanaerobacter sp. A7A | reverse complement strand
CGCTCGCGGTGAAATCACCTTAGATGAGTATACAGAAATAGTTAAAATGTTAAAAAAATAAGCTAAATAATTTGACATTATTGATTATTGCAGACTGTAGACAAACTTTTGTAAAGGAGATATTTTGCAATCGGAGCGACTTGTGACAAAGCGGCAACAAAACTTAGGGAGACTGAGGGTGGAGGCAGGGCCGAAGCCATGGATGGCGGAGGCGGGCACCTTAAGGCATGGATGCCGATTGTGCCCGGTACCCTGCCGGAGCCGAAGGTCGAGCTTTAGTTTTGTCGCTTTTGGAACATCGGAGTGACGATGCAAAATATCTCCTTTGAACATTTTTTAAATTTGTCAACAAACTGAGATAATTTGACATTATTGTTGTTTACATTGCTCCTATTGACATTTTATGATAAATTTTTTACAATATATTGAGTAGAGGGGAGTAGTTCGCATAGCTTATATGTGGTAAAGTCAACATATCGGGAAACCCTGGCTTTACCTTAAAGAGCGAGACCTTTACATAATATGTTTTACATATTATGTAAAGGTCCTAATTTATTTATAGAGCAAATATAATAGTTGGGGAGGCAATATAAAATGGAGGCACTTGTCACATCATTTGTCCTTATCTTTACTTCTGAGATGGGAGATAAGTCACAGCTCATGTCAATGGCCTTTGCTACTCTTTTTAAAGTAAGGACTGTTCTTATAAGTATATTTATCGCAGCCTTAATAAACAATGGTATTGCTGTGATATTTGGTTCGTATATCACCGAATACATTCCCATTTTTTATATAAAATTTTCAGCTGCTTTATTATTTTTGTTTTTTGGAATTTCAACTTTAATAGAGGAAGAAACAAAACAGGAAAAAATAAAAAATTCAAAATACGGTCCTGTTGCAACTATTATAAGTACATATGTACTATCAGAATTTGGAGACAAAACGCAATTGGCTGCTATAGCTTTGACTGCATCATACAACAGTCCTCTGTACATATTAATAGGCACTACTCTTGGAATATTTTTAGCAGATGTATTAGGGATAATTGTAGGCATTTATTTTAATAAAAGAATCCCTTCAAAATATTTAAAATATCTATCTTCTTTCATATTCATCGCCTTTGGTCTTTCTACTTTGTATAAATTGTTTTTCTAAGTCAAAAACGGGTACTTAAATTGTACCCGTTTTTGACCCTCTCATCGGAAGTTTTACCTGCCGTAACAGAAAACCATATTGCCTATTCTTGCCGCTATAGGAAGTGACCACAACCACGCATTAGTAGAACTTTGGTCAAAATAATACAAGGCTCCGTTTGTTGGGTCAACACCACTTAACGCATCTCTTGCTGCACTTATAGCGTCAGCTGAGGCAGGTCTATTTATCCACCCATTTAACACAGGAGTAAATTGGTAATTTCCGTATGCATCGACTTGATATATCACGTCTTTTATAGTATTAGGGAAAATACCACTTTTAACTCTGTTTATTACTACGGCCGCAACTGCTACTTTAGCCTGGTATGGTTCTCCATCTGCTTCCGCGGTAACAAGTCGCGCAAGGAGGTCAAATTCCTCTTTTGTGTAGGGTATTACACCCCTTTCAATAGAACCTCTGCTGACATCCTGATATGTCCTATTAGAAGAAGTATCACGGGGTATAATAAAGACTTGTCCAGGATATATTATGTCGCTTTTGTATCCGTTTGCAGATTTGAGCATATCAACAGTAATACCGTATTTTAAAGCAATTAAGTACAAGCTGTCACCTTTTTGGACAACATATGTGTTATCACTGCCCGGCACTTGTAAAACTTGCCCTGGATATATTATTGTATTTTGAAGGCCGTTTAAAGATATTAGCTTAGTATAGTTGGTTCCGTATTTTTGACTTATACCCCATAAGGTATCGCCGGGTTTAACTGTGTAAGTTGCGGCAAATACTGATTGGGAAATAAACAATCCGGCTATAACTGATGCGATGAGAGGTTTGACCTTGATGCGAATATTAAACATGTTGTTCCCCCTTTTGCCTCCGAGGTTAGTTGACGGGTTCGGGTTAGGGACACCCTACCACAAAAGTGGATTCACCCCAATTTAGTTCCCCCGTACCCCTCATCGGGGATTCGGCATATTTTTAACTAAATTATAGCCGGATATTTAACTTGTGTCCATATTAAACTGGTGGAAAGATAGGTACTTACTGGCACTCACTATAGCCACAGAAAGGACAAAAAACACATCCTCCTTCATGAACCAATTTAGCACCGCAATCCGGACATGCAAACACATTTACATTATTTTGATCAGCTTTATTTTCTTTTAGCTGTTTTTTATCCTCTGCCACTTGGTTTTTCATTTTAATCACCTCTATATATTGTTGTATTATTATAATAACACACAATATATAGGATTTCAAGAGCAAAGTTTGACAAAAAAATAACATCCTTCTGCTTTTTTTTGTAAAACTTACATTTTTTGATTATTCATCACCAATGATATTAAAGCATATCAAAGGTTTTATAAAAATCCGGATACGAAATATTTACACATTCAGCATTTTTTATCTTAGTTTCTCCTTCTGCCATAAGTCCAGCAACCCATAAAGACATGGCAATCCTGTGGTCATTGTAACTTTCCACTGTATTCCCTTTCAAAAATCCCGTGCCTTCTATAATCATCCCATCTTCTGTTTCAAAAATTTTAGCTCCCATTTTCTTTAATTCTGAAGTGATTGTATTTATTCTATTGCTTTCTTTTACTTTTAACTCCTCGGCATCTTTTATCACTGTTTTCCCTTCTGCGAAGACTGCTGCAACTGCTATTACTGGAATTTCATCAATAAGCCTTGGAATAAGACTTCCTCCAATTTCAATTCCTTTTAGCCTTGAAGTCTTAACTGTTATATCCGCTACTTTTTCATTGTTTATAGTTCTTTCATTTGTTAAGACAATGTCTCCTCCCATCTCTTTTATCACATCAATAATACCGGTTCTTGTAGGATTTACATTTACATTTTTTATAGTAACCTCCGAATTTGGAACGAGAGTTGCAGCAACAATAAAATATGCTGCTGACGATATATCCCCTGGTACAATAACTTTCTGCCCTTGTAATTTGTAGCCAGGGTAACAAGTTATTTTTGTGCCATTTACCTCCACTTTAGCACCAAAAGAACTAAACATGAGTTCCGTGTGATTTCTTGAAGGGTAGGGCTCTTCAATAGTCGTTTTATCATCAGCGTAAAGGCTTGCCAACATTATACTGGACTTAACCTGTGCACTGGCAATTGGCATTTTGTAATATATGCCTTTAAGTTTGTTTCCAAAAACCGTAAGAGGTGCAAAATTTCCTTCTCTTGCTTCTATTTTCGCTCCCATCATACTAAGAGGAGTTATCACTCTTCCCATAGGGCGTCTCTTTATAGAATCATCGCCTGTAAGCGTTGTCTCAAATTTTTGACCAGCGAGAATACCCATCAAAAGCCGAATAGTAGTACCCGAATTTCCTACATCAAGAATTTTTTCACTTTTATTTAGATAAAGTCCTTTTCCTTGAACTTTAACATTTGTGCCTTTTAATTCAATGTCAACACCCAAATTTTTCATACAGTTAATAGTAGATATACAATCTTCTCCTAAAAGAAAATTTTCAATCTCTGTAATTCCTTCTGCAATTGACCCAATCATTACAGCTCTATGAGATATTGACTTATCTCCAGGGACTGAGATAATACCTTTTAAAAATCTTTTCTTTTTAACTTCAATATCCATAACAACACCTCAAGTTATAGTGTTTCGATATTTTCTTGCATCTTCAAGAAACTTTTGTATGGTGTCAATATCGTCATTTTCTAAATAACAAATAAAGTCACTTAGGACTTCCCTGTAATTTTTTAGTAACTCCAAAATAACTTCTTTGTTTGTACAAATTATGTCTTTCCATATTTCAGTCTGAGACAAGGCAATTCGCGTAGTATCTTTAAACCCACCAGCTGCGTATTTAAATGCTTCACTGCATTTATCATGAGCAAAATTCGTAAGGGTAGCAGAAAGAATATGAGGTACATGACTTATTATTCCGACAATGGCATCGTGTTTATTATAATCCATTATTACCGGTTTTGCACCTATTTTTATTATTACTTCATTTATAAACAGATCCAAAACCTCATCATTTGTAGTATCAAAAGGTGTCAACAAATAATTTGAATTGACAAATAAATCTGCATCAGCGTTGTCATAACCTGCTTTTTCTGTGCCAGCCATGGGATGGCCCCCGATGAAAAAAATTTCATCGGGTAAAAATTTTTGTACTTCTTCCATTATGACTTTTTTTGTACTTCCAACGTCAGTTACAATACAGCCTCTTTTTAAATAATGAATTATATTTTTTACGCTTTCAACGACTTTTCCAACAGGTGTACATATAAAAACTATATCAGCATCTACTTGAAAATCGATGTCTGTCACGCCGTAAGAAATTACTCCTTCTTCTAATGCTTTTTGTAAACTGTCTCTATTTATATCAACACCAATAATGTCTATATCTGTGTATTTTTTTAATGCTTTTGCCATTGATCCCCCTATAAGACCCAATCCTACAATAACCGCTTTTTTTATCATGAAAAATCCCGTCCTACCGCTTTAGCGATAACTTTTATATCTTGACATAAGGCTTCAAAATTTTCTGGGGTAAGGGATTGAGCCCCATCGGATAAGGCATTTTTGGGGTCTGGATGTACCTCAATAATGAGTCCATCAGCTCCTGCTGCTATAGCAGCTTTAGCCATAGGAGCTACAAGGTGCCATTTCCCAGTGCCGTGACTGGGGTCAACAACTATAGGCAAATGACTCAATTTTTTTATAGCTGGAACTGCACTTAAATCTAAAGTATTTCGCGTATAAGTTTCAAAAGTCCTTATTCCTCTTTCACAGAGGATAACGTCTTTGTTGCCTTCACTTAAAATATACTCAGCAGCACTTAACCACTCTTCTAATGTTGCAGCAAGTCCCCTCTTCAATAAAACAGGCTTGTTAATTCTACCCACTGCTTTAAGCAATGGGAAATTCTGCATATTTCTCGCACCTATCTGTAGAACATCCGCGTATTGTGCCACTAGTTCAACTGAATGTACATCCATGACCTCTGTCACAATCTTAAGTCCAATGAGTTCTTTTGCTTCCTTAAGCATCTTTAAACCCTCTTCTTCAAGACCTTGGAAAGAATAAGGAGATGTTCTCGGTTTAAATGCCCCTCCTCTTAAAAATTGAGCTCCCGCTTTTTTAACCGCCATAGCACTTTCAAAAAGTTGTTCTCTGCTTTCTACTGCACAAGGTCCTGCCATTATAACTATGTTGTTTCCACCTATTTTTACATCCTCTACTTCCACGATGGTAGGCTCTGGTTTGAAAATTCTGCTGGCGAGTTTGTAAGGCTCCACAATAGGAATGACTTTTTCTACTCCCTCCATCATTTCTATAGCCTTACCTTCTAATTTTTTCTTATCACCTATAACACCTATGACTATTTTTTCTTCACCTTTTGAAATGTGGTAACCTAAACCGAGAGATGTTAAAAGATTTGTAATATCAGAGATTTGCTTATCAGTGGCATCAATATTCATAACAATTACCATTTTCAATTCCTCCATTCTACCGTTCTACTTAAATTTAGGATATGAACCTAATACTTTTAAAAAATCCGTTCTACCTTTTAACTCCTCTAAGGCATCCTTTACTATCTCATCTTCTCTATGCCCCTCAATGTCCACCCAAAAAACATATTCCCCAAGTTTTTTCCTTGAAGGTCGAGATTCTATTTTTGTCATATTGATTTTTTTGTTGGCCAAAACCCCTAAAGCGTTATATAAACTGCCTGGAACATTTGGGACAGAAAAAACTATTGATGTCTTGTCTTTCCCTGTGACAACCCCGTCCTTTTGAGAAAGGACCAAAAACCTTGTATAATTTTCTTTTACATCTTGTATGTCCCTATCAATTATTCTCATACCGTAAATAACAGCTGCTCTTTCAGGACCTATCGCCACTACTCCAGGTTTAGATTTGACACCCAAGACTGCTTGAGCAGTACTGTCTGTAGCTTTTATTTCCGCATTGGGAAATTTTTTAGATATATATTCCCTGCACTGAGCAATTGCCTGCTGATGAGAAAGTATACAATGTACATCTTTAAATTCAACTGGAGCATCCGAAATCAAGCAATGGGAAATAGGTATTATCACCTCTCCTTTTATCATTATCCCATTTGCGTCGTTTATCAGCATATCTACAGCAACATTTACAGAACCTTCAATAGAGTTTTCAATAGGAATTACTGCCTCTTCGCACAAGCCATTGCTTATGCAATTTATTACCTCCGGAATGGTGTTAAACTCTACAACTTCACAATTTTCAACACCTTGCGTGTATTTTATAACAGCTTCTTCAGAAAATGTTCCTTTAGGACCCAAATAGCCAACTTTCATCCAACACCCCCTTAACTTATAATATTGGTGATATTTTAATACTTTGCATAAGTAAAGTCAAGTAAATTTTTCATAAGGTCTAAAAAAGATAAAGAAAAAAGCGGTTACCCGCTTATTTTAAAACTTTTAAGATTTCTTTCTCTTTAACAGTCGTAACTTCAGCTTTTCCTAAACCACGAAGAAGAACAAAATTTATTTTGGCTTCTCTACTCTTTTTATCAAGTTTTATAGCCTCTACGATGTCTTCTTTGTGCAAATCCTCATAATCTGTAGGTAATCCTGTCCTTTGTATTAAAGAAAAAATTCTTTCAAAATATTTTTCATCAATATACCCTAAATTTAATGCAAGTTTACAAGCGTATACCATACCTATAGCAACAGCTTCACCGTGAATATACCTCTCATAACCTGTTAAAGCTTCAATGGCATGTCCTATTGTATGGCCAAAATTTAATATTGAACGCAGGTTTTCTTCTTTTTCATCAAGAGATACGATTTTCCCTTTTATTTCGCAAGATTTTTTGATTATATACCTTAATTTATCTTCTTTTAAATCTAAAATTTCATAAATGTTGCTTTCAATATACTCAAATAAACTAAAATCCCATATAATACCATATTTGATTATTTCAGCTAATCCACCAAGTATTTCTCTTTTATCTAACGTGTTTAAAACGGCGGTGTCTATATATACCATTTTAGGTTGATGAAAAGCTCCTATTATGTTTTTGCCTTTTTTTAGATTGACTGCTACTTTGCCACCAACACTACTATCAACCTGAGCCAATAAGGTTGTGGGAATTTGCACAAAGTCTATTCCCCTCATGTAAGTTGCTGCGACAAATCCAGCTATGTCTCCTACAACGCCTCCTCCAAGAGCTATAACTGAACTGTCTCTTAAAAGTCCACTATCATAAGCTTTTTCAAGAAGTCTTTGTGCCATTTCCATTGTTTTACTTGTTTCCCCTGCAGGAATAACTTCATATGACACATCAAAACGACTTTTTTTAAGACTTTCATTGAGTTTTTCAAAATACAAAGGATAAACATTAAAATCAGTTATTATAAATGTTTTACTACTTCTTACATGTTTCTTTACTATTTCTCCTAATTTATCAAAAGAATCATAGGCAAAATAAATAGGATAAGACCTTTCTTTTAAATCAATTGTTATAAAATCCAAAGTTCACACCTCACACTTTTTTATTTTAATATTATACATCATTAAAAAGAAAAAGTTAAGCAAAATGAGTAAAACGATATTTCAGCTTAAACTTCTTCTGGCTCTTTATCAAAATAAAAGAGGTACATGTCTTCAAATTCTGGTTCTACTGATTATTAAAAAACAAAAAAGGACAGTCTCTTTTACTGCCCTCTTGATTCATTATAGCATTTTTTCAAACTCATCAAGCAATTTTTCAAAAACATCCAAAGCATCGTTTACTGGTTTTGGAGTAGTTAAATCCACTCCTGCCTTCTTTAAAAGGTTTAAAGGATAATCAGAGCTCCCGCTCTTTAAAAACTCCTTGTATCTTTCTACAGCTTTTTCCCCCTCATTTAGTATCATCTGAGAAATAGCTATTGCCGCAGAAAATCCAGTAGCATATTTATAGACATAGAAATTTCTATAAAAATGTGGGATTCTCGCCCACTCATAGCTTATTCCTTCATCTACTACTATGTCATCTCCATAGTAGAGCTTATTTAATTCATAATATTTTTTGTTTAACACTTCCGCTGTAAGAGGTTCTCCTCTTTCTGCCATTTCGTGTATGAGTTTTTCAAACTCAGCAAACATAACCTGCCTATAGACTGTTCCTCTGAATTCCTCAAAAAAGTGATTTAAAAGATAAAGTCTTTCTTTTTCGTCTTTTGAATTTTTTAAAAGATAATCCATCAGTAGAGCCTCATTACAAGTAGAAGCTACTTCTGCCACAAAAATCTTATATCCTGCATACACATATGGTTGTGTCGCATTTGAATAATACGTATGCAAAGAATGTCCCATTTCATGGGCAATTGTAAATACATCATTTAATTTGCCCTGATAGTTTAAAAGTACATAAGGATGGGTGCCATAAGTTCCCCATGAATAAGCTCCAGAAGTTTTACCTCGGTTTTCATAAACATCTACCCAACGGGAATTAAACCCTTGTTTGAGTAAATTTATGTACTCATCTCCCAGCGGCTTTAGCCCTTCGAGTACCAGCTCTATTGCCTCTTCATACGTAAATTTCTTATCATATTCCTGTATCAAAGGTACATACAAGTCATACATGTGAAGTTCGTCTAAACCTAAAAGCTTCTTTTTAAGCCTCACATATCTATGTAATACATCAAGTCTACTATGTACTGTCTCTATAAGATTGTTATAAACCTCTAAACTTACATTATCTTCAAATAGTGAGGCTTCCAATGAAGAATTATATTTCCGTGTCTTCACGTAGAAAATATCTTTCTTTACATTTCCTGCCATTGTAGAAGCAAAAGTATTTATAAATTTTTTGTATGTGTCATACATGGCGTTAAATGCGGCTTTTCTGACGTTTCTGTCTTTACTCTGCATGAAGCGTACAAAATTGCCATGAGTTACTTCTACTTCTTTGCCTTCTTCATCTTTAATAATAGGAAATCTCATGTCAGCATTATTCAACATGGTGTATATATTTGAAACAGACTCTGCCAATGTTTTTGCTTCTGCTAATATTTTTTCTTCTTCCGGTGAAAGTACATGAGGTTTAAACCTAATTAAATCTTCAAGATATTGCTTATAAATCTTTAATTCTTCTAATCCTTCTATCATTTCCATTAATTTTTGTGTATCAATGGATAAAATCTCTGGAGCTATAAAAGAAGTAGCACTCATAACTTCAATGTTTAGCCTCATAGCCTTGTCAGTTAAAGCTTGATACTTGGGATTAGTATTATCTTCGTCTCTTCTCATACGGGCATAGGCAAAAATTTTGCTGGCTGTCATCCCAATTTGGTCATTAAGTTTTAGTACCTCTAATAAATTTCTTGAAGTGTTAATTTTGCCTTTAAACTTTACAATTTCTTTTAAAAGCTCTTTAGTCTTGTTATAGTCTTCTTCCCACAAATTCTCATTTTCATATATATCCTCAAGTCGCCATTTATACTTATCTTCAATTTCGCTTCTATCTTTTAAAACCTCCACTTTAATCCCCCCGTTCAACTTTTTCAAATATCTCTTTTTTAAGCCTTATCCCTGTAGGAGTCTTTGCAAGTCCCCCTTCTGCAGTTTCCCTTAAAGCGTAAGGTATGGCTTTTCCTACTTTATACAAAGCTTCTACCACTTCGTCAAAGGGTATGACACTGTCCATTCCTGCTATTGCAAAATCAGCGCATATCATAGCATTAAGCGCCCCAAGGGCATTTCTCTTTTCACAAGGGATTTCTACCAACCCTGCAACTGGGTCGCATACAAGCCCTAGCAAATTCATTATAGCAAAAGAAGCTGCCGTCAAACACTGTTCTGGTGTTCCCCCCATAAGTTCTACTAAAGCTGCTGCAGCCATCGCTGAAGCAGAACCTACTTCTGCTTGACATCCCCCCTCAGCTCCAGATAAAGTAGCATTTTTAGCTATTATAATACCTATGCCGGTAGCAGTGAAAAGAGCTCTTGTCATATCATCATCACTTTTGCCAAATTTTCTCGCCACTGTAATAAGAGCTCCCGGAATAACTCCACTGGAACCTGCAGTAGGAGCAGCAACAATTTTACCCATAGAAGCATTTACTTCTGTCACTGCAAGAGCAGAAGCAGCAGCTTTTGCCATTGTTTCACAAGAAAGAGTATTGCCAATGATTATTCTTTCATATAGTTTTTTTGCATCTCCACCTGATAAACCACTTACTGATTTTAAATCTTCATTTAAACCTTTATTAATAGCTTCTTTCATTACTTTGAGGTTATTTCTCATCTTTTGAAAAATTGTATCAAGGCCTTCTCCTGTCTTTTCTTGCTCCGCTAGCACCACAATTTGCGATATTGGTAAGTTAAATTTTTTTGTAAGTTCTAATAGTTCATAACCATGATTAAATTGATACATTTTATACCTCCCACTATTATCTTTTATTTTCTCTTAATATCTTAGTTTTTCTTTAATTTTCTCATCACAACAAGAGCATCTCATACCTCCATTACATAGGATTTATTATTATGGCATTTAAAATTCCATCAATGTTTTTTATCGTTTCTTTTGCAGCATCAGGTATTTTTTGGTCTGATTCTATGACCATAATAGCTTTATCACCTTTTGAATGCCTGTACACTCTCATAAAAGCTATATTTATTTTATAATCTGCAAAAATTTTAGTGACATTTGCTACTATTCCTGG
Organism: Thermoanaerobacter sp. A7A; assembly: GCF_000445185.1. Classification (GTDB taxonomy): domain Bacteria; phylum Bacillota; class Thermoanaerobacteria; order Thermoanaerobacterales; family Thermoanaerobacteraceae; genus Thermoanaerobacter. Next base: position 6,742 of record NZ_AVAF01000099.1, on the reverse strand, counting down.
TCTATCTATGTGATTTGTAATCAATGTTTCATATTCACCAGTAAACTCTACCTCTATGCCATTTATCTCTTTTAAAAGCACATTTCCTCCACCAATAGAACATCCTAAAATGCTGTTTTTATGTCCACTTTTACCTGTTATTATCATTTTTACAGTATTGGGATGTGGTGATTCTTCGTCACTTTCAGTAAATTTAAACTTTATCCCTTGCTGTCTTGCTATTTCAAAAGAATGAGGCAGTTTCTCATCATCTGGGTCAAAGCCTAATATCCCTGCCACAAGAGCCTTATCCGTACCATGTCCCCTATATGTACGGGCAAAAGATTCATACAATACAAATTCCACTTCTGATATATCCTCGTCTACAATTTTTCGAGCAATTTTCGCAAGCCTTGCGGCCCCTGCTGTATGAGAACTGCTGGGCCCAATCATCACAGGCCCCATAATATCAAATACACTGTATTCTCTCATACAAAATCTCCTTACGTAAAAGTTTTCTTAGCTATATTGTACCCTTCGCCCTATAAAAATGCAATAGAGCAATAAGCCAGTAAATCTGACTTATTGCTTTTTTATTTTCAATTTTTTTATATTTAAGGGTTTTAGCTTATTATGCTTGATTAGCACCTCTTTAAAAGCTACGTCAATAGTCGTACCTTTTTGATACTCTAAATATACTTCTTCAAAAAATTCTTTGCCGAATTTTTCAAATAAAAGCTCTATATATTCATCTGTATTTTCTTCATCATATGAGATTTTTCCAAAAACAAAATTTTTGCCCTTAGACCATTTTAACTTCATGATTTTTTACTCTTCCTTTATCAAAACAGCTCTTGTAGGGGAGGCTTCGGCACCTCTAATTTTTAAAGGCGCAGCATATAAGAAATATTCTCCTTCTTCTACATCTTTTAACCGTAGTCCCTCAAGAATAACTATACCTGCTCCTAAAAGAATCTTGTGAGTTTCATGCTCTGGCTGATTTCTCTCAATTCCTAATGCATCAATACCTACACCAATTACACCTTTTTCTTTTAAAAACTGGGCACCGCTTTTATCTAAATAGACAAATTCAAAATCGAAATCCTCTCTAAAAGAATTTCTTGTTTTAAATATTATAAAATCTCCTTTTTGAATGTCTTTACTTGCAAGGTCTTCCGATGTTATTTTATCAGATATATTTGTAAAGTCAAATACTTTACATTTAGTTATAACCTTATTGAGGTCTATATTTTCTACTGTATCTCCTCCCCTAATCATGTGTAGAGGAGCATCAATATGCGCTCCTGTATGCATGTCCATGCTAATACAGGACTCTCTCACATCGCCACTATCAACAGTAATAGTATGTTTAGGCCTTTTCTCTTCTTTATTTTTGTAAACAGTCATATTTTCGTGAATTTCCATTGAAATATCGTATATTTTCATTTAATTTACCCCCTTCTTTTATACATTCCACCACATTCTATTGTCCCTTAGTAACAGCTCATTTGCTTCTTTAGGTCCCCAGGTCCCTGGCTGATAATTAGGAAAGTCAGGCGTTTTGTCTTTCCATGCTTCAGCAATAGCATCTACAAACTTCCAAGAATATTCTACCTCATCCCATCGCGTAAATAAAGTAGAATCTCCTCTCATGACATCGTAAAGAAGTCTTTCATAAGCTTCTGGAGAATTATTTGAAATCTGGCAATTTTGACAAAAATCCATATCTACAGGTTGTATGGTGATATCTCCTGCCCCAGGAACTTTTGCATTAAATTGAAGCTTTACACCTTCCTCAGGTTGAATTTTTATAACTAATAAATTTGGCAATAAATTTTTATATTCTTTAAAATACAAGATTCCTGGCAACGGTTTGAACTGTATTACAATTTGTGTAGACTTTTCCGGCATTCTTTTGCCCGTGCGAATGTAGAAAGGTACTCCTGCCCAGCGAAAATTTTCCACATGCACTTTCAAAGCTACAAATGTCTCTGTATTAGAAGTAGGGGAAACTTTGTCTTCTTGTCTATATCCTGCATACTGCCCTCTCACAACATTTTTCTCAACAGCCTCTGGAGTAAATATCTCCAAAGACTTCAGAACTTTTACCTTCTCATCTCTTATAGATTCTGTATCGAGATTTACAGGCGGTTCCATTGCCGTTAAAGTTAGAAGTTGCATCATGTGATTTTGTACCATATCCCGTAACGCCCCGGCTTTTTCATAATACCCACCGCGATTTTCTATTCCAACTATTTCATTTGAAGAAATCTGAACATTATCAATATACCTTCTGTTCCACACAGGTTCAAAAAATACATTAGCAAATCTAATTACCATTATGTTCTGAAGCATCTCTTTTCCCAGATAATGGTCTATCCTGTAGGTATTCCTTTCCGTGAAAACATCAGTTATCATTTTATTTAATTTCCGTGCCGATTCCAAATCTTCTCCAAAAGGTTTTTCTATGACCACCCTTTGCCAGGAAGTCTCATTATTTACCATACCATGCCTATAGAGTTTTTCAACAATTATACCGAAATATTCTGGAGCTACTGCAAGATAGTATACCCTATTGCCCTTTGTATTGTAATTTTCATCAAGTTCTTTTAAAAAAGAACTTAATTCCATATAGCCATTATCATATACAAAGTCAAATCTCTTATAATATATCCTTTCACTTAAATCTTGCCAAACTTTTTCATCAATGTCAAATCTCGAATAATTTTTAACGGACTCTAATACTTCCTTCCTATATTGTTCCTCTGTTTTGTCTCTTCTTCCTACGGATACAACAGCAAAATTTTCAGGAAGAATTTTTTGGTATTTCAAATTGTACAAAGCAGGCATAAGTTTTCTGTGAGTCAAATCCCCTGTCCCGCCAAATATAATCATTATATTAGATATATTATTTTTAACCATAAAACCACCTCTATTAATTCTTTTCCACCGCATGTCCTCCAAACTCATTTCTCAAGGCAGCTACAACCTTTCCTGCAAATGTATCTTCTTGTTCTGAACGATATCTCATAAATAAAGACTGTGCAATTACAGGCACTGGCACTTTGAGATTTAAAGCTTCTTCTACCGTCCAGAGTCCTTCTCCAGAAGAGTGCATTACTCCTTTTATCTCAGACAATTTAGGGTCTTTTTCAAAAGCTTTTTCCATAAGCTCCATAAGCCACCCGCGAATTACTGAACCATGACTCCAAACTCTGGCCACTTCTTTTAAATCAAAATCAAACTGACTTTTCTCTAAAACCTCAAACCCTTCTCCTATAGCCTGCATCATTCCGTATTCTATGCCGTTGTGAACCATTTTTGCAAAATGTCCTGAGCCGTTTTTGCCTGTATGTAAATAACCGTTTTCCGCACCTATATCCCTAATTAGGGGTTCAATATATTTAAAGACATCATCTTCTGCTCCTATCATGGTGCAAGCCCCATGTCTTGCTCCTTCAATTCCTCCACTTGTGCCTACATCTACAAAATCAATTTCTTTTTCTTTAAGCATTTCATACCTTCTTAAAGTATCTTTATAGTAGGAATTGCCGCCGTCGATTATGATGTCATGTTCTTCAAGCAAGGGAACTAATTTTTCTATCATTTCGTCAACAGGGTCTCCTGCAGGTAACATAAGCCATATCATTCTTCTCCTTTCAAGGTTTTTTACTAAATCTTCAATTGTATAAGCTCCTTTTATTCCTTCCTTTTCAGCCTCCTTTATTTTCTCAGGTGACCTGTTATATGCCACTACCTCATGCCCATGGTCTCTCATATTTAAAGCAAGATTAAATCCCATTCGTCCTAATCCAATTAAACCTACCTTCATATAAATCCTCCTTAATAATAATTATTGTTGTATAATATTTTTTACTTGAGGGTGTTATATAATTATATCACACATTTTAAAAATTTAAATAACAAAAATCACATGCTTTCATTTAAAAAGCAGGGAAAAACCCTTCTTAATACCTTTACACTATTATTTTCCCTTGTTTTTATCTGCAATATAACAAATTTTAAAAAGGGACCTATTTTAGTCCCTTTTACCTTATTCTTAAATACACTTTTAAGTAATTTATCATATTTTTAGCATTTTCTTCATAGGTGTCTATATAAATATTTTTTCCATCAATTGTATAACTAAAATCCGTAAAACCTTGATTCATAAGGTACTCTTTTACAGAGTTTTCCCCTAAATCTCCTTGTGCAATAAGGATTTTTTCTCCCACATATTTCCCATTTACATATATACTAAATGTATCTGTAGGTACTTTTAAATTTGCATTTCCATTGTCTGGTGTAACAATTATACCAGGCGCTATGGAATTTTGCCCGTATGGATAATTCAACATTAAACATCACCTCTACTTTATTTTACTCAAAAGAATTTAACATATTCTTAACAAAAAGCGGATTGTTTTATAATCTACAATCATTTATAATAATTTGTAAATAAACAAAAAGGAGGATGTTACGTGTCAAAAAATAAAAAAATTTTGTATTTTATATGCACTGGCAATTCCTGTAGAAGTCAAATGGCAGAAGGTTTTGGCAAATATTATGGAAAAGATGATTTTGAAGTATATAGTGGTGGTGTAGAAGCTCACGGCTTAAACCCAAAAGCTATACAAGTTATGAAGGAAATAGGAATTGACATAAGCAATCAAACTTCCGATTTATTGGATGAAAATATCCTTTTTAAAGCAGATTATGTGATAACTTTATGTGGTAATGCAAGAGATAAATGTCCTGCTTTGCCTCCTTCAATAAAAAGCCTCCATTGGGACTTAGAAGACCCTGCAAGAGCAACAGGCACAGAAGAAGAAGTTTTAAATAAATTTCGTGAAATAAGAGATATAATCAAAGAAAATGTAAAAAATTTGATAGAAGATATAAAAAAGCACTCGCACTAATCACGAGTGCTTTTAAATTATAAAATCCCAGCCTCTTCATGTTTTTTCACTATTTCTTCAGCTAACTCATCAAGAGCCTTAAAGTCTTCTTCTTTTGGGAATCCTTTTATGAAAACTGGTGAAATAACCTCTACTTTTAAATTAGTAATCATTTGAGAAAGCTGGTCTTGTGCCCTGCTACCCCAATTATAAGAGCCTATAATTGAAACAAACTTTGTCTTCGGCTTTAAAGCATTGGCCAAATAAGTAGCATAAACCACCATTGGATGAGCACCTGCAAGTACTGTTGGAGTACCTATAACTATTGTAGCAGCATCCACTAATGCCATGGCAAATTCCCCTATATCTGTAACAGACAAATCAAAAGGCTTTACGATGACGCCCTTTGCCACAAGAGCAGTCTGTAGGTATTCCACCATTTTTTTCACACTGCCGTGCATGGTAGCATAAGGTATTACGACTATATTTTTAGGTTTTGCATAAACCCATTGATTATAAGCATCTAAGATAAATTTAGGGTTATTGTACACAGGACCATGACTGGGAGCAATTATATCTATATCAAAATCTTTTATTTTTTCTAAGTCCTTTTCTATAAAGTTTCTAAAAGGCATCATTATTTCTGCATAGTATCTTTTTGCTGCATCATACACTTTGCACTCATCTGTTGCATAAAGTTCAGAAGTTGCAAGATGGGAACCTAAAAAGTCACAGGTAAAAAGAATTTTATCTTGTACAAGGTAAGTAAACATTGTTTCTGGCCAATGTACCCACGGGGCATGTATGAATTTTAACGTCTTTCCTCCTAAATCTAAAGTTTCACCGTCTTCTACAGTAATAAATTTGTCTTCAGGTATTAAAAGCAAATCCATCAAATAAGTTTTTGCTTTAGGGGTACATATCACTTTAGCCTCTTTATATTTCTCAAGGACTAAAGGAATACATCCCGAATGGTCTTGCTCGGCATGATGTGCTATTATATAATCAATTTTTTCTACATCCTTTAACTGTTCCATCAAAATCTCTGAAGTCATCGGATCTACAGTATCTAAAAGGGCTATTTTATCCTTTCCTTCTACCAAATAGGCATTATAACTCGTACCATCTGGCAGGGGTATTAAAGAGTCGAATAATCTTCTTTCCCAATGTACTGCGCCAATTTTACTTACTCCTGGTTTTATAGTCATTGCTTTCATCGATGTCCCCTCCTATTTGTTAATTTCTCAACTATATTATAGCAAATAAACTCTTATAAAAAAACAATTTTCCTTAAAAGGTGTGTGTCAAAAGCTAGTAGGTGAATAATATGCTGACATTTTGCACAGACCCTTAAAAGTTTTTATTATATGCACTATTTTACCAGTATTTTATGACAGCAACTAAAACAATTTGACAAAGAATAATCATCGGTATGCCAAATACAAATAATTTATGTCTTGTCTTATGTCTAAAAAAACACATGCCAATCCATACGCCTATTGAACCACCAAATAGTGCTAAAAAGAAAAAGGTCTTTTCACTTATTCTCCAAAGTTTATGCATCGCTTTATATTTATCAATACCCATTAAAACAAAAGAAAATACATTTAAAGTTAATAAAGCAATCATTGCAATCTTGTTCATTATAACACCTCATAACAATTATACCACTTTATAAAAGGTATAAAAACTCAAAATATAGCTATCATAAAACTATGAAAAATATTGAGAGGTGTTGAAATGGTTACCTTGACTGCATCCCACATAGCATATCTAATAATGATTTTAATTATATTGATTTTACTTTTAATGAGAAAAGATATAATGTCATTTCTCAAATTAATTTAGCCTAAAATCGAAAAAAT
>NZ_AVAF01000098.1 GCF_000445185.1 Thermoanaerobacter sp. A7A | reverse complement strand
TGGGCCTTTAGCTCAGCTGGCAGAGCGGTCGGCTCATAACCGATTGGTCCGGGGTTCAAATCCCTGAGGGCCCACCATTTAAAAAATTAAATAATAATGCGGCCCAATAGCTCAGTTGGTTAGAGCGCCAGCCTGTCACGCTGGAGGTCGAGGGTTCAAGTCCCTTTTGGGTCGCCATTATGTTATGCCTCGATAGCTCAGTAGGTAGAGCAAGGGACTGAAAATCCCTGTGTCAGTGGTTCGATTCCACTTCGAGGCACCATAATTTTTTTTATGGAGGTTTTAGCTATTGCTGGCGTAGCTCAGTGGCAGAGCAGTTGATTCGTAATCAACAGGTCGTGGGTTCGAATCCCACTGCCAGCTCCAGTTCATTAATTAGATAGAGTAAAGGGGAGTAACTCTGAATCAATCAGTCGTCATGACGGCTTTGCCCGGCTGATTGAGCAAAAAATGCGAGTGAGACCTTTACTTTGTGGGATACTACAAAGTAAAGGTCTATTTTATTTTGCAAAAATTTTTAAAGGAGGGCTACTAATGAAAAGATATTGGAATATGGATGTAGAAGAGATAAAAAAAGAGTTAGAAACTGATGATAAAAATGGATTGACACAAGAGCAAGCTAATGAAAGGTTATTTAAATATGGTAAAAATATTTTAAAAGAAAAGAAAAAGAAATCAATATTTTCATTATTTCTTGAACAGTTTAAAGATTATATGGTGTTAATTCTTATTATTGCTTCAATTATATCTTTTTTTCTTGGAGAGACAATAGATGCAAGTATAATATTAGTTGTTGTAATTTTAAATGCATTATTAGGAACAATTCAGGAAAACAAAGCTGAGAAGTCTCTTGAAGCTCTTAAGAAATTGTCTCAACCTCTTGCAAAAGTAATAAGAGATAGGAAAGTAATGGAAGTTGAAGCATCTTCTCTTGTAATAGGAGACGTAGTATTAATAGAAGCAGGGAATATCATACCTGCAGATGGAAGATTGGTGGAGGCTAAAAACCTTAAAGTAGATGAATCAGTATTAACTGGTGAATCAGTACCTGTTGACAAAGTTGATACTGTAATAGAAAATGAAAATATACCTTTAGGAGATAGGGTTAATTTAGTGTACATGGGTACTACGGTTACTTACGGCAGAGGTAAATTTATTGTAATTGCTACAGGTATGGATACCGAAATGGGGAAAGTAGCCGGTCTCATTGAAAACGAAAGGAATGTCAAAACGCCACTTCAATTAAAACTTGAAGAATTGAGCAAATATTTAGGAACAGCTGCCATACTCATAAGCGCAATAATATTTGCAATAGGAGTACTTCAAAAAAGACCAGCATTTGATATGTTTATGATGGCTGTAAGCCTTGCTGTTGCAGCGATTCCTGAGGGACTTCCTGCTATTATAACTGTTACGCTTGCACTTGGCGTGCAAAAGATGATTAAGAAAAATGCGATAATAAGGAAACTTCCGGCTGTAGAAACGCTTGGCAGTACAAGTGTTATTTGTTCTGACAAAACAGGAACCCTTACACAGAATAAGATGACAGTTGTGAAGCTTTATATTAACGATAGAAAAGTGGATGTTAAAGAAGATGAAGTAAAACAGGAGGACTATTTCCTTTTAAAAAATGCTGCATTATGTACTGATGCTTTTATAGATGAGGAAGGAAAAGGGATTGGCGATCCTACGGAAGTTGCGATTGTTAACCTGCTAAATGATGTGGTAGGCCTAAAAAAAGCCGATATAGAAAAAGAATTTCCAAGAATTGCGGAAATACCCTTTGATTCAGATAGAAAAATGATGTCAACAATACATATTATGGATAAAGAGGACTTTAAATTAATTACCAAAGGAGCACCTGACAATATTTCAAAAAGGTGTAAGTATATTTTGAAAGACAATAAGATTTTACCCTTTGATGAAAGAGAAAAGAATGGGTTAAGTTCTATTAACGAAGAAATGGGAAAAGAAGCTTTAAGAGTTATTGCAGTTGCTTATAAAGATATCAAAGAAATACCTAAAAATTTAAGCAGCGATGAAATGGAAAAAGATTTGATATTTATAGGGCTTATAGGCATGATAGATCCACCACGTATGGAGGCCAAACATTCAGTTGAAGTATGTAAAAAAGCAGGAATAAAACCTGTTATGATAACGGGTGATCACAAGATAACGGCTTCTGCGATAGCACGAGAGCTTGGAATTCTAGAGGATAATGATGAAGCAGTAACAGGCGAAGACCTTGACAGAATCTCTGATGAAGAATTAAAGGAAAGGATAAAAAGAATATCTGTTTTTGCAAGGGTATCTCCTGAGCACAAGATGAGAATTGTAAAAGCGTGGCAAAGAAATGGTGCTGTGGTAGCAATGACAGGCGATGGTGTAAATGATGCACCTGCCCTTAAACAGGCGGATATTGGAGTTGCAATGGGTATAACTGGTACCGATGTGGCAAAAGAAGCAGCAGATATGGTTTTAACTGATGACAATTTTGCGACAATAGTTGCAGCAATAAAAGAAGGCAGGACTATATTTGCAAACATAAAAAAAGCTATCCATTACTTATTAACCTGTAATTTAGGTGAAATAGTTGTACTATTTATTGCTACAATATTAGGCATGCCAATGCCTTTAAAACCCATACATATACTATGGGTGAACCTTATAACTGATAGTCTGCCAGCTCTTGCTCTTGGATTTGAACCGCCAGAAAATGATATAATGGAGAAAAAACCCAGACAAAAAAGCGAAAGCATTTTTGCAGGAGGGTTGGCCTATAGAATACCGCTTGAAGGTATGTTAATTGGACTTACAACATTAATTGCTTTTATAATAGGACTTAAGCAAAATATAGAGACTGCAAGAACAATGGCTTTTGCGGTGTTGACATTATCGCAGCTTGCTCAAGCTTTAAATGTAAGGTCGGACAAGTCCCTTTTTAAGGTAGGATTATTTACAAACAAATACATGATTTTTGCTTTGATAGTGGCAATTTTGTTACAGGTTATTCTAATTGTAACTCCTTTAAACACTATATTTGGATTTAAGAATATTAATGTTTATGACTGGGATATAATTATTGCAATGTCAATTCTACCTCTTTTAGTAATGGAAGTAGTTAAATTTTTTAAAAAGCAGTATTGATTGAAGCAACAGTAGAAGCTTTTGTGGCTTTTGGAATAGTAGTAGCGTTTTTTGATGAAATAATAATTTGACAGCAGAGGTGTTAGAAAAAGAGAGATGAATGTACTATAGCAATCTTAGATGTTTTAAATTAATTTTGTGATAAATAAATCTCAATAAATAAAAACAGGGACAGCTAGTAAAAAATTAATATGAGCTGTCCCTATTTTTTGAAATATAAATCAAACAAATTCTTTAATTAATTTTTCCGTATTTTTCGGATTAAGCTCTACATCCACTAAAGGAGGACCGTTTTTTATAAAATCAAATTTTTCTTCATAAGTTTCTTTTTCGACTTTGTAAATTATACCTATTGGGATTTTATTTCCAAATTCCATTGCTTTTTTAAGGGCTTCTTCTTTATTTGTGTAGTCGTAATCTTCTGGTAGATGATATACTCTTTCTTTATACCAAGCAAAAGTATTAACTTTATTCCAGACAACACAAGGTTGAAGTATATCTACAAGAGCATAGCCTTTATATAATATTGCCTCTTTCATTAGATTTACAAGATGAGGGATATCTCCAGAGAAACCCCTTGCTATAAATCCTGCTCCCATAGTCAAAGCTAAAGCTAGAGGATTTAAAGGTTCTAGCTTTACCCCGTCAAATTGCAGAGTAGTTTTTTGACCTTTAGCGGTAGTAGGGGAGGCTTGACCCTTGGTTAAACCATAAATTTGATTATTATGGACAAAGTGAGCAATATCAATGTTTCGCCTTATCGCATGTATAAAATGGTTGCCACCTTCTCCATATGTATCACCATCACCGGATTCTACAATTACTTTTAAATTTTTATTAGCCAATTTTATACCAATAGCAGGAGGAACAGCACGTCCATGCAAGCCATTAAAACCATTTATTTTTATGTAATGGGGCATCTTTGCACCTTGACCTATACCCGTTACTAAAACTACTTCATGAGGATTTAGGTTTAGTTCTTCTAATGCCTGTTTTAGAGCTGTTCTTATCATGTAATTCCCACAACCAGGGCACCATGAAGGCTCATAAAGCTTGTATTCATACTTCATACTAAAACCTCCTTAAGTTTGCGATATACTTCATCACTGCTAAAAGGTCTTCCATCGTATTTTAAAATTTTATGGGTAGCTTTTATTAAAACTTCTTGCCGTATAAGTTTTTCTAATTGTCCAGTGGCATTTTGTTCTATATCTATTATTTTTTTAGCATTTTTACTTAGCTCTAAAAGTCTTTGTGTCGGCAAAGGCCATATATCGCCAAATATTAAGGCTCCTACTGACAATCCTTCATCAACCAGATTCTCAACAGCTTCTTTTATCGCACCATAAGTTGAACCCCAACCTATTACCAGGTTTTCAGGATTTTCTTTCCCTATAAACCAGGGTTCCTGTATTTCTTCTTTTAGATATTCAAATTTTCTCAGTCTTTTTTCTACCATGGCTTTTCTTATTTCAGCACTTTCTGTTATGTGGCCCCATTCGTCGTGTTCATCGCTATCTACTAAAACGACTTGTCCGGGTATTTTTCCAGGCAATATGCGGGGAGATACACCCGTTGGCGTTATTTTATATCTTTTATATTCTTCCTCTGTAATGGCTTCTTCTCCAGATATATGTCTTTCTATGAAAATTCTATCAAAATCAAAGGGCTCTACAGTTTTCAAGCTATCTGCTAAATGCTGATCACTTAAAAGTAAAACAGGAATCTGATATTTTTCGGCTATATTAAAGGCTCTTGCTGTTTGGTAAAAAGCATCCTCTACATCTCTTAAAGCGATTACCATTCTTGCAAATTCACCATGTCCTGCATATATTACAAACTGCAGGTCAGCCTGCTCAGTCCTAGTGGGAAATCCTGTAGCAGGTGCAGGCCTTTGCACGTCAATAACTACCACAGGGACTTCAATCATTCCAGCTAGACTAAGTGCTTCTACCATTAGCGCAAAACCACCACCTGAGGAACCTGTCATAGCTCTAACACCAGCATAGGAAGCACCTAATGCCATATTAAGAGCTGCTATTTCATCTTCCACTTGCTCTACTGCTATGCCCATTTCATTGGAGTGATAGGACATAAAAGAAAGTATCCCAGTAGAAGGAGTCATGGGATATCCACAGTAAAATTTACATCCAGCAGCAATTGCGCCCAAGGCCACAGCTTGATTACCATTTATTAGTATATTTTTATCTTCTGATGTCTTTAAAGAAATTTCTGTATCAATAAGGTCATAGCCTTTTTTTAGAGCTTGTAAATTCAGTTCTGCTATATCTTTATTAAATTCTTCTTTTATTGCTTTTTCTCCTATATAAAAATCCAAAGAGAAATATTTAAGAATAACACCCAATCCAACGGTTGTAAATACTTTTTGATTTTTTAGTTCTTTTGCAGTTTCTAAAAGAGGAAGTGCCAATATTCTTCCTTCTATAACATTTAGAGGAATTTCTTTGTCACATATTATAACACCAGTTTTAGAAAGATTTTTACGATGGATTTCAATAGTTTCTTTATTTAACGCAAGTATTATATCATTTTTTGAAATGTGAGAATGTAAAGGAATATCTGAAAATCTTATTTGTATGAAATTATGTCCACCTCTAATTCTAGACATGTAATCGCTATTGGAAAAGACATAAAAGCCGTGTCTTTTCAAAATCTTTGCTAGAAGATTTGCAGTTGTGTCAATGCCTTGTCCTGCTTCCCCACCAATTAAAATTGTGTAATCCATTTTTCACCTCTCCTTAAGTTATTATTAAATAACATTTTATATTATTATATCATAACTATTTTTCAAAAAGAAATCATTGTTTTGTAATATTTTGTCGAATAAAAATTTATAAAAGTTTTTTGCTTTTTGATAATTCTATGGTATAATGAAACTAAAGACGAAGTAAAATAAAATGTTGGATTAAAGTACAAAATAAGATTTTAATACAGTTAGTAACGTAGCTAATATCCGCGAAATAAGATAAGTTGTAAATAATAAAGTTTAGGAGGAGATATCCATGGGGACAAAAGGAAGAGAAATAGTGGGGAAAGATGTAGACAGAATTATTGAGTCTCTAAATAAAGCTTTTGCTGATGAGTGGTTAGCATACTATCAATATTGGATAGGGGCCAAAATTGTCAGAGGGCCTATGGGGGGAGTTGTAGCAGCTGAATTGGCAGAACATGCAGGTGAAGAATTAGAACACGCAGAAAAAATAGCTGAGCGCATTATCAAATTAGGGGGAACTCCTATAGTAAAGCCTGAAGATTGGTACAAACTGACCAATTGTGGATATGATGTGCCAGACAATCCGGATGTGAAAGTATTGTTAGAACAAAATATTAAAGGTGAGCAATGTGCTATTGAAGTTTATAATAAAATGCTTTCAGAATTAAAAGATGTTGATCCTGTAACTTATCATTTAATATTAGAAATATTAGAAGATGAAATTGAGCATGAAGAAGATTTAGAGACACTCCAGGAAAACATGGAAATGTTTCATAAAAAATGATTAGGAGGGTTTAATATGGGTAAATTTGGTGAATTATATCAAAGTGGAGACTGGAAAGGTGAAAAGCATGTACCTGTAATACATATAAAAGACAAAGTAAAAAAAGGAGAAATAGTAGAACTAAGAGTTAATATTGGAGAAGAGATTCCTCATCCAAATACATTAGAGCACCATATTAAATGGATGAAGGTTTATTTCCATGGAGAAGGAGATAAATTCCCTGTTGAAATAGGTAATTATGTGATGAATAGCCATGGAGAATACGGTGTTTTTACAGAGCCTGATATAACTATAAAGTTTAAAGTTGAAAAATCAGGGACAATTTATGCTACAAGTTATTGCAATATACATGGTCTATGGGAAAACAGCAAAAAAGTAGAGGTTGAATAATAAATTATTGGGCTTTCATCATAAAAAATGAAAGCCCTTTGATATTATTTCGAAAGGGTGATTAAAAGTGACAAATGTAGAATTTGCAATTCAGATGGAGAAAGATGGTGAAAAATATTACAAAGAACAAGCACAAAAGAATAAAGGGAATGAATTGGAAAATTTATTTTTAGATTTAGCTAATGATGAGAAAAAACATGCAGAAATAATTGAAAATTGGGCTAAAAAGAATATATTCGACTTAAAGGAAAGTGAAATAATAAAGAAATTTACTAATGTGTTTAAAAATAAAGATGAAGTTAAAAGTAATGTAAGATTTAAACCTGAACAACTTGAAATATATCAATTCGCCTTAAAGATAGAAAATGAAAGTATAGATTTATATGAAAAAATGTTAAAAGAAGCAAAAGATGATTTGGAAAAAAGACTTTTTGAATTTTTAATAAGAGAAGAAAATCGTCATAAAGAGATTTTTGAGAATCTAGTTGACCATGTAAGAAAGGCAGAGGAATGGGTAGAATCAGCAGAATTTGGCATAAGGAAGGATAAGTATTAATAAACCCCAGCTGGGGTTTATTAATTTTTTATGAGTTCATCTTTTAAGAATAAAACAACAGGGCAATGATCACTTCCTAATACTTCTGAATGAATTTCTGCATCAATCAAATAATCTTTTAACCTTTCTGAAATAATGAAATAGTCAATTCTCCAACCTATATTTTTTTCTCTTGCGTTATGCATATAGGACCACCATGTATAGACATCTTTTTTATCTGGGTAAAAATATCTAAAAGCATCAATGAATCCAGAATTTAACAAAATTGTAATTTTTTCTCTCTCTTCATCTGTAAAACCTGCATTTCTTCTATTAGCAGATGGATTTTTTATATCTATTTCTTTATGGGCTACATTTAAATCTCCACATAAAATTATAGGTTTTACGGAATCTAATTTTAGCAAATAATTTCGAAAGTCTTCTTCCCATTCCATTCTGTAAGAAAGTCTTGTCAATCCTCTTTGAGAATTAGGAGTATAGGTATTTACTAAGTAAAATTTTTCATATTCTAACGTTATAACTCTTCCTTCGTTGTCATGTTGAGGAATGCCTATTCCGTAGTTAACGGATAAAGGTTTATATTTTGTGAATACAGCAGTTCCTGAATAAGCCTTCTTTTCAGCAAAGTTCCAAAAAGCGGAATAACCTTCTAAATTAAGTTCTTCAAGGTCTGTCTGATGGGGCTGTAATTTGGTTTCTTGTATACAAAAAATATCAGCATTTACTTTTTTGAAATAATCCATAAACCCTTTTTGCAAGCAGGCCCGTAAGCCATTTACATTCCATGAAACAAATTTCATATTTTTACCTCCA
The DNA here is from genome assembly GCF_000445185.1 of Thermoanaerobacter sp. A7A. Lineage (GTDB taxonomy): Bacteria > Bacillota > Thermoanaerobacteria > Thermoanaerobacterales > Thermoanaerobacteraceae > Thermoanaerobacter. The sequence continues at coordinate 8,936 of NZ_AVAF01000098.1, read as the reverse complement.
ATATTTTTGAGTTGCTATGTATTAAAAACTATGGGATTACTATCTTCATTATATAGAAAAACAAAAATAAATCAAATTCCAAAATTGTTTACATATTTTTACACAAAAATAACTGCATAAAAGCCCTTTACAAATAGGGCTCTATATGATAAAATAAGCTACGTGGTTTTTCTTAAAGTTTTAGAGTAAAACTTTTTATTGTCTTAAAAATGTGGAGGGATACCCAAGTGGCCAAAGGGGGCAGACTGTAAATCTGTTGGCTATCGCCTTCGATGGTTCGAATCCATCTCCCTCCACCATATGACCCATTAGCTCAGGAGGTAGAGCACCTGCCTTTTAAGCAGGGTGTCCCGCGTTCGAGTCGCGGATGGGTCACCAGTCATGAGAAAAACAGTTATCTTTTTAGATAGCTGTTTTTTATCATAGTGTAAAATTATCCTAAAAGTATCTTGACACTATCGGAATATGTGCTATAATAATAACGTAACCATGCAGCAATTGATATTACGGTTTATCATGATTAGGTTTTAAAATATGGATATTAGAGCTTTAAATACGATTACATTTTATAAAAAAGTTTTAATAAAAAAAAGAAAGAGAAGTGATTTTGCTATAGGGACAATAGGTTAAACCGAATTTTATTTTAAAATAATGAAGGAATTTCTATAACTATGTAGACTATATACATAAAGAAGATAATAATCTTGCGGGGTGCATATAAATGGTTAAGGAAGAATATTTAGATTTATTGGAAAAGAAACATAGTGTTTACTATGACGTGTATAGAGACTATGAATTAAACGGTAGATTTCTGGATATATATGCAGAGTTTCATATGAGGAATGAGAGGTACTTTTTGATAGATGTGCTGGATGCATACGAGACCCATGAGTATAGGCTCGTGAAATATTATGAAAATCTAAAACTTGATGATGCAGCAGAGTTTGGCACATGGTTGAAAGAGCAGGTTGAAGTCCTCATTAAACCTCATACGGAGCATATGTGCACCATATTGACCGGAGTAATGGTAACTGATAGAGGCATTAACAGGAATGTGGAGAAATTTATTAAAGATTACAGGTATACAAGATACTTCACATTTGGAATAAAAGGCTGGGGAGAAATAAGACTTGTAGGCGTTGACATTGCTTCCAATAGGGTGGTGGCAAACAGGAAGGGAAGAGAGGTGATAAAGGATTTTATGATTCCTATGCCAAAGCCCAATTATAAATAAAAGGGAGGTAACATTTAAATGAGTGCAATAATTTTACTGATAAGTGCTATTATTCTTTTTGTACTTGCTTATATCTTTTACGGAGGCTGGCTTGCAAAACAGTGGGGTTTGCAGCCAGACAATAATACCCCTGCACACACCATGTATGATGGCGTGGACTATGTCCCTGCAAAGGCACCTGTCCTTCTGGGCCATCACTTTGCATCCATAGCCGGTGCCGGTCCTATAAACGGACCTATACAAGCCGCTATATTTGGATGGGTACCAGCAACACTCTGGATTCTTTTAGGCGGTATATTCCTAGGTGGAGCCCATGATTTTGGTTCACTTCTTGCATCATTGAGGCATAAGGGCAAGTCCATAGGTGATATCATACAAGCAAATGTTGGCTTGACAGCAAAGAGGTTGTTTCTTTTGTTTTCCTGGTCGACACTGGTACTCATAGTTGCAGCCTTTACAAACATAGTGGCTGATACTTTTGTCTCTACACCCCAGGCAGCCACTGCTTCACTGCTTTTTATACTATTTGCCGTGGTATTTGGATTTGCTGTATGCAGAAGGAATGCACCACTTGGCTTGAGTACCGTGTTGGGTGTGGCGGCTTTGGCGTTATCTATATGGATAGGTTATATAGCCCCGTTATCATTGCCTAAGACCACATGGATAATCATCCTTGCCGTGTATATAGTAGCTGCATCAGTTATGCCTGTATGGATACTCCTGCAGCCAAGGGATTACTTGAACTCTTTCCTTCTCTATGGAATGATGATTGGCGGTGTTGTTGGTATACTGCTTTATAACCCGAGGATTCAACTTCCAGCGTTTACAAGCTTTAAGGTTGGTACGCAGTATCTCTTCCCGATGCTGTTCATTACCATAGCATGCGGTGCCATATCCGGTTTCCACTCACTGGTGGCCTCCGGCACCACAGCAAAACAGCTGGACAAAGAAGGGGATGCTAAGTTAATAGGCTATGGCTCTATGCTTATAGAGAGCACCTTAGCCATAATTTCTATAATTACCGCAGCGTATCTTACTCAAGATAAGTTTGCAGAGCTTATTAAGTTTGGTCCAACCAATGTGTTTGCTGATGGATTAGGTACATTCATGACCAGCTTTGGTATAAATCAGGTTGTAGGAAAGACCTTTGCTGCCCTTGCTGTGTCTGCATTTGCCATGACCACGCTGGATACAGCCACAAGGCTCGGCAGGTTTGCCTTCCAGGAGTTTTTTGAAAATATATCGGAGTCTGGAGAGACAGTGGCATCTTCTAACCCTGTGGCTAAATTCTTTAGTGACAGGTATGTGGCATCTGTAATCACTGTGGTTATTTCTATTGTACTTGCATTTACAAGCTGGAAGGCTATATGGCCTATATTTGGTGCGGCTAACCAGCTCCTCGCAGCGGTAGCACTGCTGGCAGTGGCTGCATGGCTTGCCAATGCAGGTAGGAACAATAAAATGCTCATTATCCCTATGATATTTATGTTTATAGTTACTTTGACAGCCCTTGTACTTCTGATTCAATCTAATATTGCTTCTGGTAACTATATACTGGTGTTATTTGCCGTCCTGCTGTTTATCCTGGCTATACTATTAATACTTCAAACATATGGAGTGCTTACAGGAAAGAACAGAAGAGAAGGGGTAGCAAAATAGATAAAAAGCCTGCCGCAGGGCAGGCTTTTTAAGTGCGCCCGGCATGGGCGATAGCTAGGCGGTGAAAGTCCGCTATGCCATGGCGGTGGGAACCATTAACCAAAGGCAAGGGTGTCCATCGTAATTGGACGTTAATTGTTTAGCTTTGTTTTCAAAGGATTTCCTCCATTATAAGAATTCGACAAAAAGGAGGAATTCCTTTAAAAATACATAGCAGAACCCCTTAATTTGTGAGGATTTTGGGGTTTTGTAATCTCTAATGAATGTATTTTGAAAGAGGGTATATTAGGTTAAATTTTGTATATAATTAAGAAATTTATAAAAATTGAGTGTTTAGAGGGGTTATATTATGGACAAATTATTGGAAATCAATAGTACTGTCAATGGTATAGTATGGGGTCCACCTATGCTTATTCTTATCGTTGGAACGGGCCTTATACTTACCATAGGTCTGGGATTCATACAGATTAGAAAATTCCCTTATGTAATGAAAAACACGTTGTTTAAAATGTTTGAAAAGTCCCAGAAGGGAGAAGGAGAAATAACTCCCTTTCAGGCTCTGGCAACGGCTCTGGCGGCGACGGTTGGAACCGGCAATATCGCGGGTGTCGCTACGGCTATTGCACTTGGCGGACCGGGAGCTATTTTTTGGATGCTCATCGCTGCTCTCGTCGGCATGGCAACCAAATTCAGTGAAGTCGTGCTGGCGGTTCATTTTAGAGACAGAAAACCCGACGGAAGTTTTGCCGGTGGGCCTATGTATTATCTGGAGAAGGGGCTTAAACAGAAATGGCTAGCGGTGCTTTTTGCCCTGTTCGGTGCACTAGCTGCTTTTGGTATAGGCAATATGGTTCAGGCCAATTCGGTAGCTGCTTCTCTTGAAACGACTTTCGGGGTCCCGAAGTTATATACCGGTGTAGCCCTTGCAATATTGACCGCCCTTGTAATCCTTGGAGGTTTAAAGAGGCTAGCTGCAGTTACTGAAAAACTGGTGCCCTTTATGGCTGTGTTTTATATTATTGGAGCTCTAATAATAATTTTATTGAATATATCAAAACTACCCTCAGCCATCGGTATGATAATAAATCAGGCCTTCACGGGATCGGCTGCCGCTGGTGGATTTGCCGGCGCTACAGTTATGATGGGGATGCGCTATGGTGTGGCCAGGGGTATTTTTTCTAACGAAGCCGGTTTGGGTAGCGCTCCCATAGCCCATGCTGCGGCTACCACTGACCATCCGGTCCGCCAGGGTCTGTGGGGAATTTTCGAGGTTTTCATGGATACCATCGTTATATGCTCGCTAACTGCCCTTGCAATACTCACCACTGGTGTATGGGCCGAGGTGGATGCGGCTGGCAAGCAGCTTACAGGCGCTGCGTTGACCACCGCAGCGTTTAACAAGGGGCTCCCAGGACCGGGCGGCATTATAGTGGCTATAGGTATACTGCTTTTCGCGTTTTCAACCTTGCTCAGCTGGTCCTAGTACGGAGAAAAGTCTGCCGAGTACCTTTTCGGCGTAGGCGTAAAGATTATATACAGAATTATATGGATACCTTTTGTGGTAATAGGTGCAGTGGGTGGACTTGAACCACTGTGGGACCTGGCGGATACTTTAAACGGCCTTATGGCGGTACCGAACCTCATTGGTCTTATAGGTTTGAGCGGAACAGTCTTTAAATTAACAAGGGAGTTTTTTAAAAAAGAGGGCGCGTAACTCGTCTTTACGTAGCAAGAAGGATATTATTTTCCCGCCCTGAAATTTCTTTCTAAGAGAGGGGACTAAGGCGGGTATTGTTTTTTTGGAATTATTTGAGTATAATGCTTCTATACATTATTTCATTATTTACATTACGGGTGGTGCTGTTGTTCAGTGTTGTGGGATTTGTCGTTTTTTCCGACAGCGGAAAAGAGGAGAATGGCCAATGTCAAATCACTAAAGGAAGCTATTTTAAAAGAAATATATGTAATTATATATTTCCATCCCTGGGGTTGTAGAAGGAGAGGTCTTATTGAATAAAAAACCTAAAAATACTTGATATGTTCTTTTATTTATGATACCATTTTTATTGGTATAATATTCTTAAGCTATAAAATTTATATTTGAGGTAATGATAATATGACGAATCTCATATATTTTTATACTGTTCTTTTCATTTTTTGGTTTGCTTCGTCTGGAAAAACAGATTTCATAAATCTATCTTTAGGGTTTTTGGCAAGTATTTTTGCAATGGAAGTTTATAAAAAATTCTTTTATATTTCAAAGATGAAGGAAATAAATCTTATAAAATTTCTTCTCTCATTCTTTAATTATATAGTAAACTTGATAAAAAATATTTTAATGGCAGGAATTCAGGTAACGAGGATTGTCCTGTCGAGAGAAATGAAGATTTCACCGAGGATTATAAAAGTTCGGAAAAAATTTAAGACCAATTTTGGAAGGGTTATAGCTGCTACAACAATAACGTTGACTCCGGGCACATTGACAATAGATTTTTATAACGATACTTTTATAATACATGCTTTAAATTCCCAAAATGCTGAAGAAATGCTGGAATGGCCCCTGGAAAAAGTTATTTTGGAGTTGGAGGATGTTTTTTATGGAAATGGAAATACTTAAGACTCTAGGGGGCATAATCCTATGTATTACAATAATAATATCTATTTTGGCCAGCATAAATAGAAAGGGAGTTCTTGAAAAAGTCGTAATAACAAATATAGTCAATACAAAGACGGTAGCTCTTATTTTTATTTTATCTTATATTAGGAATAAACCTGTTTTTCTTGACGTAGCTGTAGTATATGCTTTGATAAACTTTATCGCAGCTATTGCAGTTTCCAAATTTTTTGATGGTTATCATAAGCAGGGTGATTAATATGGTGATATTATCTTATATAACCTTTTACATGGGAATATTTTTCTTCGTTGTTTCAACAGTAGGGGTAGTACGCCTTCCCGATTTGTATTCCCGGCTTCATGCAGCTACGATATGTGATACCCTAGGTTTAGGCCTTGTTGCTCTTTCGCTGACGATGATGTACGGTATTTCTATCGAATCCCTGAAACTCCTTTTTATAGTTGTTTTGATTTGGATAGCAAATCCAGTAGCTGCACATTTGGTTTCGAAAGCAGCGTACATTAATAAGCTGCCGACTGTTCAGGGGAAATTTGTCATCGAGGAAGGAGAAAAGTAGAATGCGATGGTTGGAGGAAGCTTTTAATCTTCTTCTGCTGGTGATATTGATTCTCTGCTCCTTGGTAGTATACATTAAAAAAGAAATAATCTCAGCTGTAGTTATATTTTCAATTTACAGTTTCGTGATGGCCATTGTTTGGCTCGAATTGAAAGCCCCTGACCTGGCGATTACAGAAGCAGCCGTTGGAGCTGGGATAACAACCATTTTGTTCGTCATTGCAATTAAGAGAATGGGTGGTCGGTGGGATTGATATGAAAAAATATATTTATTTTATTATTTCTGTATCGCTTTTTATACTTTTGCTTTTTGTAAATTCGGAATTACCACCTTTCGGTAGTGGAGAAAATACTTCTTATCTAAATAACTATGTTGTAAAAAAATATGTCGACGATGTATTAGACGATACTGGGGTTTTAAGCTCAATTGCTGCAATCCTTTATGATTACAGAGGTTTTGATACACTCGGTGAAGCCACTGTGCTTTATACGTCTGTGCTGGCGGTATCTGTGATGTTAAAAAACGAAAAAAAATATTACTTTAGACATACTGAAAGCACTTATCTTAAAACCGTAAGCAAATTAATATTTCCATTTATATTTGTTTACGGTATCTACATAACTCTTTATGGTCATATTTCACCTGGAGGAGCTTTCTCCGGAGGGGTTGTCATTGCAGCTGGTTTTATTTTAATAATGCTCAGCTACGGAAAAAAATATTGTGAGTATTTTCTTGATTATTACCGGGCTTCAATGATTGAAAGCCTTTCAATGCTGTGGTACATTACAGTAGGCCTTTTCTCGGTTTTAGCAGGATATCAATTTCTCTCAAACAAAATTGCAGGGATTCCAACGGGGGTTGCTGGCAGCGTTTTTAGCGGAGGTTCAATTTTTTTATTAAACGCAGCGGTGGCCATAAAAGTGTTTGGAACTATATATATACTCTTTTCCTTTATTGCTCTTGAGGAGGTCGAAAGGTGAAGGTATTATACGGAATTTTAAATAATTATTATTATTTAGCGGCGTTTGTTCTTTTTTGCATAGGGTTCTATATAATACTTGCAAGCCCCAATTTAATCAAAAAAGTTATTGGTATGAACATTATGGATACCTCTGTTTTTCTATTTATAGTGGCTTCTGGCTATATCAAGGACGGAAAGGTACCAATTATGTCAACATCAACACCAGGGCCTACAGTTTATGTAAACCCATTAACCACAGCTTTTGTATTAACAGGAATCGTAATTGCAGTAAGTAAGACTGCATATGCTCTTACGCTCATTACTAAGATTCACGATTTTTACGGTTCTATAGATATTGATAATATTTATAAGTCCGGGTGGAAATGGCTATGAATCACATTCCAATTGTATTAATAATATCCCTTTTCAGCCATGCTTTTTTAACTCCTCTGTTAAAGAAAAAATTTCGCAGCCTATACATATTCAGTCTTGCTTTATATTCTTTGTTGCTTTTTCTAACAGGTAAAACATTTTTTTACGTCGAATCGATGGGGCCTATTAGGTACTGGATAGGAGGATGGATCCCTCCGATAGGTATAGAACTTTATGCGGATAAACTTTCGGTCTTTATGGCTACTCTTTTTTTGAGCTGCGCCTTATTAATTCTTGTTAGCTTTGAGTCGTTTAAGTACGAGATAGGAGAAGAAAAGGCAGCATATTATTTTATGCTAGTTTCAATTTTAATTGGCGCTATGCTGGGCATAATCTTTACCAGGGACCTCTTTAATTTATATGTTTTTGTAGAAATTACAACAATTGCTGCTTGTGGAATTATATCTATAAAAAATGAAAAGAAAGCGGTGGAAGCTGCTCTTAAATATTTTATATTGAGCTCTATAGCATCTACCTCTATATTACTTGGCCTGATCCTCATATACAATATAGGTGGTTATTTACACTACGATACATTAAAATCTGTTTTGCTAGAATCTAAGGATGTATTTCCGAAGATTATATCTGGATCTTTAGTACTTATAATATCAGGATTTAGCTTGAAATCTGCTCTCTTTCCTTTGCACATATGGCTCCCCGATGCCTACTCTGCCGCCCCTACAACATCAAGCGCTCTATTGTCCGGATTAGTTACAAAAGTTTATGTTTTCGCCATAATACGCCTGCTAAACGATGTTTTTGGTCTAATGTGTACCTACACTTCAATTTTGTTGGAGGTCCTTTTAGTATTAGGCAATGTTGGTGTATTTTCTGGGGCTGTTTTGGCGGGATTTCAAAACGATATAAAAAGAAGGTTAGCTTATTCAAGTATATCTCAAATGGGCTATGTTTTTTTAGGTCTCGGCTTTAATAATCAGTACGGATTTGAAGGAGCATTGTTACAGGTATTAAACCATGCCCTTGCCAAAAGCGGTTTGTTTTTAGCTGCAGGCTGGATGGTCAAATTCACTGGCACAAGAGATATAAAAGGACTAGAAAAAATCAGTGACAAATTGCCGCTGACAGCTCTTTGCTTTTCTGTATGTGCCATGTCTTTGGTGGGGATGCCTTTTACCTTGGGATTTTTATCAAAGTGGCACTTGGCTATGGCCGCTATAGAATCGGGAAGGCCTTTACAATTAATTTTTATAATATTATCTGCCCTTTTGACATTAAGTTATTATTTTCCCATCATAGTAAAGGCCTTTACAGGCGATAAATCCTTTGAAAGAAAGTTAGAATTTGAAAAGATAAAGGGCGGTAGTTTGATTTCCATTCTTATATTTACTTTTGTTATCATGTTTTTAGGCATTTATCCTAAATTTTTGTTAAAATATTTGTTGCAGAACATGTTCTAAGGAGCATTCCTGTAATGAATAAAAAATAAGGAAGAATGAA